>CBFGQV010000409.1:0-2807 GCA_965651045.1 uncultured bacterium | reverse complement strand
TGACGAACGCGGCCGCGGCGAGAATGACCGCGCCGCCCGCGAGCACCCGCGGCTCAGGCCGCTCGCCGAGGAGCCACGCCGCGAAAGCGATGCCGTAGACCGGCTCGAGGGTCGCGACGATGCTCGCGGCCCGCGCCGTGGCACGCCTTAGGCCCGCGATGAAGAGCGCGTGCGCGAGGGCGGTGAAGACCACGCCGAGCAGCGCCAGCAGCGCCCACTCGCGGGCGGCGGTGGGCACCCCGAAGAGGGCGAGCGCCGGCGCGAGCAGCAGCGTCGCCACCACGTCTTGCCGGAACGCCAGCACGAGCGGCGACACGCGCTGCACGTATCGGCGGTTCGCGACGCTCAGCAGCGCGAAGGTCGCGCCCGACACGACGCCCCAGAACGCGCCCTGCACCACCGCGTCGCCCAGGTCCGGCCGGGGAACTACGAGCGCGACCCCGGCCAGCGCGACCAGCGCGAGCCCCACGTCGCCCCACCGCACGCGCTCGCGGCCGATCCAGGGCTCCAGGAACGCGGTGAAGACCGGAAAGGTCGAGAAGGTGAGAAGCCCGATGGCCACCGTCGAGAGCTGGATCGCGTGGAAGAAGGTGATCCAGTGCGCCGCCAGCAGGGCGCCGAGCAGCCAGGTGCCGCGCGCGTCGCGCCCCGAGCCGGCGGGGCCAGGCACCAGGGAGATCCCCCGAAACCGGAGCCAAGCGGCGAGCGCCACCGACGCGAAGAGCACCCGACCGAAGACGATGACCACGGGCGAGAGCGCGAGCAGCTTGCCGAAGAGGCCGGCGGCGCCGAAGAGCAGGACCGAGACGTGGAGGGCGGGCATGGCCGCGCACGCTGGCGCACCGCGTGCCGTCGGGCAAGATTGCCGCGCATCATGAGCGAGCATTCGATGGAGCGGCGCTACTCCGACGAAGAGGTCCAGGACCTGATTCGCCGGGCGCTGGCGCTGCAGGAGAAGTCGTCGGGCGTGGCCCCCGGCGTCGCGCACCCCGAGGGGCTCAGCCTCGCCGAGGTGCGCCAGATCGCGGCCGAGGTCGGCATCGATCCGCGGTTCGTCGAACTCGCCGTGTCGAGCCGCGCGGCCGAGTCGACGCGGGTCGCGAACTGGTTCGCGGGCGGACCCTACCGATGGCGGCTCAAGACGAGCGTCGAGGGCGAGCTCGAGGGCGCGCAGAAGGCTCGAGTCGTCGACGAGATGAGGCGCTACGTTGGGCGGCCGGGCGAGGTGAGCGACCTCTACGGTACGATGGAGTGGACGCACGACGATGGGCTCGGCCCCGTCGCGGTGGGCGTGCGAAGCGCCGACGGGCGCACGGAGATCGACGTGACGGCGAACCGGAGCGGCACCGTGGGGCTGCTGCACTCGCTCACGACGCTGGGCGGGGGCGTCGGGCTCGGCGCGCTGGTGAGCGGGCTGGCGGGGGTGTCCGGGCCTGGCGCCCTGGGCGTGGTGCTGGGCGCGTCGGCGGTGTCGTACTACGCCTCGCGCATCGCGTGGCACCTTCGCTCGAAGGTCTGGGAGCGGCGCGTGCGCGAGATGGCCGAGCGCGCGGCCGACGTCGCGGCGGGCGCGGCGGCGGCTCGGCTACCGGCAGGGGGCGCGGGCGGCGCGGGGGGCGAACCTTCCACGGGGGTCGAGCCGTAAGGTTGGCGAAGGCCCGATCATCTGTGGACCGAGAAGAGGGAGTTTTATATGACCTACGAATCCGACTACTCGCACGACGCCGCGAGCGGCGGTGCAACGGACGGCGGAGACGCTGGCGGCGAACCGCGACGCGAGACGCACCGCGTGCGGGGCGAGGATCTGCTCCAGACCGTGAAGCGCATCGTGAAGGAAGGCAACGCGCGGCGCATCGTCATCAAGAACGACGAGGACCGCGTGCTGCTCGAATTCCCGCTCACCGCCGGGGTGGTCGGGGCCGCCTTCCTTCCGGTATGGGCCGCGGTCGGCGCCGTGGCGGCGCTGGTTACGAACTGCTCGATCGAGGTCGAGCGGAAGGACACGGGCGAGCAGGGCCGGGACCAGGGCTGAGCCTCGGGGCTCGAACAGGGCCTGAACCAGGGCGCACCTTCGGGCGGGGGCCCGGACGGCTTTCCATTCCTGCGGCGGACGCGTACTCTCCCGGGCGGTATCGAATTCCCCTTCGAGGAGAGCCTCCATGCTGCAGGAATTCAAGAAGTTCGCCATGCGCGGCAACGTCGTGGACATGGCCGTCGGTATCATCATCGGCGGCGCGTTCGGGACCATCGTCAAGAGCATGGTCGACGACGTCTTGATGCCGCCGATCGGCCTGCTGATGGGTGGGGTGGACTTCCAGGACCTGTTCATGGTGCTGCGCGAGGGCACGGAAGCGGCGGCACCGTATGCCACGCTGGCCGACGCACAGGCCGCGGGCGCCGTGACGATCAACTACGGCATGTTCATCAACAACGTCATCGCCTTCCTGATCGTGGCGTGGGCGGTGTTCCTGCTGATCCGCGGCATGAACCGGCTGCAGGCGAAGCCCGAAGAGCAGCCCGCCGATCCGACGACCAAGGCGTGCCCCTTCTGCGCCACCGACATTCCGATCGCGGCGAAGCGCTGCCCGCACTGCACGTCGGAGCTGGCGACGGCCTGAGCGGCGGGGGAGGGCGGCGGAGGCAGCGGCGGGTGGCCGGCGCCGGCCGCGGATTGGTGGCGCCGGCCGCGGCCGAGTTTGCAGCCTTCGCGACGGGGGCGGCGAACGAGGGCTGCAAAGACGGCGTATATGGCCGAGTGTGCAGCCATGGAGAGCGTGTTGATGAATGATGGCTGCGTTGACGGCGCC
>CBFGQV010000408.1:0-2822 GCA_965651045.1 uncultured bacterium | reverse complement strand
GGCGCCGGGACGGGCCGCCCCGGACGGGGACGAGCCGGGCCCGGTCGAGGGTGGCCGACGGGGGGCGGGGCCGCCCCCCCGAGGGAGCGTCTCGGCCCCCGGGACCGCGACCCGTCCCAGCGGCGGGCGCGGGCCCGTCGGCCGGGTTATCGTGGCCGGGCCATGCATCCACTTCGACGCTGGACGCGACGGGCCCGCCGAGAGCCGGGGGCCACCCTGACGACCGTGCTCGTGCTCGCACTGGGCATCGCCACGAACATCGTGGTCTTCCAGTGCATCGACCGCCTGGTCCTGAACCCGCTTCCGCTCCCGAACGCGGCAGAGATCGTGGTGATCGGCTCCGAGATGCCGGCGATCGAGCAGCCCCTCGAGTTCTTCGAGCCTCTCTCGGGCCCGGAGCTGGACCGCCTGCGCGCGGCGACCCGGACCCTTCGCGCCGTCGTGCCCTTCGACCTCAACTCCGTGCGCCTGCTCGGCGCCGAGTACCCGGTTCGCCTCTTCGGCGCCTTCGTGTGGGGCGACCCGGCGCCGCTGCTGGGTGTGGAGCCTTCGCTCGGACGGAGCTTCAGCGACGACGAGATCGAGGGCGGTGCGGGTGTGGCGCTCCTGAGCGACGGCGCCTGGCGGCGGGACTTCGGGGCCGACGAGACCGTGATCGGGCGGTCGATCGATCTCGATGGCGTGCCGCACACGGTGATCGGGGTGCTACCGCCCTACGCGACGATCTACGGGGTCGAGGTGTGGGTGCCGAGCCCGGACGCTCCCGCCACCCTCGACCGCTCGCGACGCCAGTTCAACCTGCTCGCGCGTGTTGCGCCGGGCCTCGGACTCGACGAGGTGAACCGGGAACTGAGCGACCTGGCGGCGGCGATCGAACGGGACTGGTCGGACGAACGCGCGTACGAGGGGTGGGCACTCCGGGCGCGCCCCTTCGCGCAGGGCAACGCCTTCGCGTACGCGGACGAGGCCGCGCTCACACTGGCCGCTTCGGTCATGGTCCTGCTCCTGATCTGCGTGAACCTCGGCAACCTGCAGCTCGTGCGCGGGGTGCAGGGGCGGGGCGAGGTGGCGACCCACCTGGCGCTCGGGGGCAGTCGGGCGCGGCTGCGGGTGGGCGCTCTGGTCGAAGCAGCGGCGTTGGGGCTGGCGGGGTGTGCCGGCGCCCTGGTGCTGGCCTGGGCCGCGTTCGGGGCGCTCAACCGGACGTTGCCGGGGGTACTGCAGCCGCTCGGCCCTCCGCTCGGGTTGCAGGCGGCCGGGGTGGCGTTCGGTGTCGTGGCGGGCGTCGCCGCCGTCGGGCTGCTCGCCGTCGCGGGCATGCTCTCGACGAGCGGCGTCGGGCCCCGCGAGGTCGTGGGCGGGGCGCGCGGGCACGGGTCACGCGGCCTTCGCCGGCTGCAGCGAGCGCTCGTCGCCGCACAGCTGGCGCTCGGCCTCGCCCTCGCCAGCGGGGCCGGAGCCGTCGCGACCGCCGTCGCGCGGGTGCTCACGCAGGACCCGGGCTTCGCGGCCGATCATCTCGTGTCGATGCGCTTGAGCCTGCCCTCCGACGTCTACGCGGGGGAGGGCGTGCCCGCGTTCTTCCGCGGCCTCGTCGACGAGGTCGCGGGGGTGCCGGGGGTCGAACGGGCCGCGATCGCTTCGCAGGTCGCGCCCAGCACGGTGTTCACCGCCGAAGTATCGGTCGAGGGCACGGCCGACGACGTCGGGGCGCGCATTCATCACACGGTCGTCTCACCGGGCTACTTCGAGGCCATGGGCATCGCGACGGTCGCCGGTCGGCCGTTCGACGGGCGCGACCGCGCGGGAAGCGCGCCCGTCGTGGTCCTGAACGAGGCCGCTGCCGAGCGCTTCTTTCCCGGCGGCACGCCGCTCGGCGAACGGGTCCGGGTGCGGGGCACGAACTTCGACAGCGGATGGGCCGAGGTGGTCGGCGTCAGTCGGGCGATCCGGAACCAGGGGCAGGGAGACCCGGCCGCGGCCGAGGTCTTCACCGTCCACGAGCAGGCGGGGGAGCGGTACCGGCAGATGTTCCTCGTGGTGCGGGCCACCGACGATCCCGCCGCCCTCGTACCCGCGGTCCGGGGCGCCGTGCAGCGGTTGGACCCGGCGCAACCGGTGTACGGGGTGGGAACGGCGCGGGGCACGCTCCGCGCGCAGGTGGCGCCCCGCCGGACCGCGGCCCACCTGCTCGTCGCCGTGGCCGTGCTGGCCGTGGCACTCGCGGCGCTCGGGCTTCACGGCGTTCTCGGCTACACCGTGGCCACGCGAAGGGGCGAACTCGCGGTGCGCGCCGCGCTCGGCGCAGGTCCGGGCGACCTCGGTCGCGTGCTCCTGGTCGACGTGCTCGGGCTGGTGGCGGGCGGGTTGGGTGCCGGGGTGGCCCTGACCGTCTGGCTGGGGTGGTCGTTGCGGGCCGCCCTCGGCGAGGCCGCCGGGTGGAACGGTACCGTGGTCGCGGGGGCCGCCGGTGTCCTCGTGGCCGCGGCCCTGCTGGCGACCGTGAGGCCCGCACGCCGCGCGTCGACGACCCCGCCCGCCGACGCACTGCGAACCGGCGGCTGATCACGGCGTTTCAGACCCGGCTCGGGTCGCTTCGTCCCTTCGTGTACGTGGCGTGCAGCGGCGCGCGCCATCGTCGAGCCGAATCGATCGGCTCCCAACCCACCGTTCAGAGGTTCGTGATGCGACGCGTGCTCTCCCTCCTGGTCGGACTCGCCACCCTGGTGGCCGTGCCCGGCTGCTCGGTCTTTTCGTCGGCGCCGGACCCCGCTCCCGCTCCCGCCCCCTCGCCCCCACCCGCGGGAGCAGGCGCGCGCGAT
>CBFGQV010000407.1:0-2832 GCA_965651045.1 uncultured bacterium | reverse complement strand
ATCGTCGGCTGGAACTACTACCTGATTGCCGTCTGGTAGGCTGATCGATCAGGGGCGCCCACGCTGGAGTGGGCGCCCCAACGGCTCATCCCTCGAGGCTACTCGTCGGTACCCCAGCGCAACTCCAGCTCCCGCTTCGACTCGGCGCAGTCGCGCAGGTAGAGGTTGATCAGGGTCTGGTAGGGAATGCCCGTCTCGTCCGCGAGACCCTTGAAGTACTCCACCGTCTGATCGTCGAGGCGAATCGTTACCCTCCGCTTCAACCGCTTGGCGTAGGGATTCTTCTTCGCATTCGAAAAGTCGTATTCAGCGCGCATGGTCTTCACCTCATGGGTTCCGCGGGTCCCACTCGAACCCGGACCTGGCTCACGATTCAATGTACACATCATATGTGTACACGCGCCACTGCGATGTGGTCTGGTACGGCTGTGTTTCCATCGTCGCCCGGTCGCAGGCCGTGGAGAAGGTGGCGGTGGGCGAGAAGTGACAGACTGATCGTGCTGGCTGTAGGGAAGATTTTCCTTCAGTCGGCCAGGGTCGCACGACTGGCGAGCGTTGTCGCGAACTCGTGCCGGGCGCTCCGCGCATCATCGGAGTCGCCGGGGGGCCAGCCCAGGATGTTTCCGTGGCGCTCGATCGGGAGGTCATCTCGAACGAAGTACAACGGCAAGTCGTCCAGGGCGGTGAAGGCGAGCTCGGCGTGAGCCAGCGGGTCACGGCCTCGAAGACGGCCCACCGCGGTGCCCAAGGCGTGGCGCTCGCTAGCATCGGTTCCTCGAACATCGAAGACGGACAACTCCGGACGGGTGCCTGGGTTGAAGGCTTGGCTCTTGACCCGTCCCTTCGATGCCGAGAAGTGGCCGGACTGGAAGAGATACCGTGCGAGGTCGGACACGCGGCCACCCCGCCGTCAGAAGAGCCGGCGAAGCTCGTCGAGCAGGGCGCTCGGCACCTCGCCGTGGAAGCCCTCGACCCCTCGCAGGCGACGTTCCGGCGTCGCGGTGGCGAAGATCAGCTTGCGGTCTGTAGTGGCCAGCACGGAGAACGTCGACGAGCGGGCAGGGAACCAGTCCAGCGCGATCTCGCCTTCACGGGTCGCAGCGACCTCCGGGCTCGGAAACGCCGTAGGTAGGGCGTAGAGGAAGTCGCGCGCGGTGGTGAAGGCATCGACCGAGACGCGGCTGCAGCCCTCGTCCAACTCGTCGGTGGTGCGGTGGGCCATGAACGCGGAGAAGAGCTCCTCGAGTGCGACGGACCGGCTCGTGCTCCTAAGATCGCGCAACGCCGAGAGCATTTTATCCTGAAGCGTTTGCGCTTCGTCGCTGAACGCTGCCGAAGAGGTCGGCACACCGCGTGAGGTTTCGCGTCTTCGTGATACGAGCATTAGTCGAAGTGCTTGAGAGTGGACTCCGTGACTCCAGCGAAAAAGACCCTGTTCTTCAACTCCCTCAAGTGCGTTAAGGGTCCCCAGATGGCTTCGTCATCGACGTCGAATTGACCGTCCATGTACGCATCGATGTCGAAAATCACGCCGATGCGGTCCTCGTCTACATCGTCAGCCAAGGCATGCGTGACGTTCACAACTGCCCCATGCGCCTCATCGTGAAGAGTACGGCGGAACAAGAACGACGAGGTGATGGCTGGCCATTCCTCCGGGTTCTGGGGAAGGCCCCGGAAGTACCGGTCGAGATCGTTCGATGGGTAGGGTAGCCTGATGTGATTGACGTAGCGCACCGCCAGGCGTGTCGCGTGGGACGGATGCACCTGATCTCGGAAGCGAGCCCATACGGACGAGGTCAGTGCGCGTAGCTCGCGCCAAGACTTGTACGGTTCGAGCTGCCCCACCCCGATGCCATTCAAACGGAACTCGACCACCCTGCCTTCGGCCTCGGAGATCGCTCGGAACCCCACCGGGCGAACCTCGTGGTTCTGCCGGAACCCTCCATCACGCCCAACCCTGAAGCCCGCTCCGAACTCGAACGCCTCCTGGACCCCCGAGTACCCCATGTCTCGGGCCAGTGCGCGTAGCGGGTCGAGCCCGGTCTCCGAATCGACAGCCGGGACCTGGATGTCGATGACCGCCTCCCGTATCGGAGCACGGCGGAGGGGGCGTGGTTCTGGCATCGTGGCTTCGTCTCGAGGGTCGGCCCACCTCATTGCTGCAGTCTCGCGCGGGCTAGGGGGGAGCGCAAGCACGTCGTAGCGTCGTGCGCTGGTCGGGCTACGCGTTCACGATGCCGACAAGCCCTGGGCGATCCCATGCTGAAATCGGTCGCGCGCCGCCCCACAGGTTGATGGATTCCCGTCCTGCGCATCGGCCCCGGCCGTCGCCCCGGACCGCACCCGCACCTACGCGCCGACCCCCGCCCCTACCGGCAGCCTCAGCACCCGCGCATCGACCCGATCGAGCACCGCACGCGCTCCCGCGAGGGCGTTGCCGCGTGCCTGCAGGAAGAGCCCCTGGAGGTCGGCGGGCGAGAGCGTCTCGGGGGGCACGTGGGCCGCGACGTGGTCGGCGAGCGTCGCGTGCCCGGGATAGAACCGCAGGAACATCGCCCGCACCTGTTCGGGCGTGGCGAGACCGAGGTAGATCTCGCAATCGACCCGTCCGGGTCTCAGCAGCGCCGGATCCAGCCGCTCGCGATGGTTGGTCGTCATCATCAGCACGCGGCCTTCCTGCGACGCCACCCCGTCCACGGCGTTCGGCAGGCCCGAGGAGGTCGTCGGCATGGTTCTCGGGGGATCTCGGTCCAGGTCGCGTACCCGGCGTCGGCCTGCACCGCAGGGTTGCGGGTCAGGTGTCAGCAGGCGCACCGTGGAGGTAGGGGGATG
>CBFGQV010000406.1:0-2848 GCA_965651045.1 uncultured bacterium | reverse complement strand
TGTCGAGCGCCACATAGACGGTGCCGCGCTCGTGGAAGTCGGCCTTGATGTCGTTCACGAACGCCGTCGCGGGCACGCCCGGCATCGTGCCGACCTCGATGCGGCGCCACGTCTCGCCCCCGTCTTCCGTCACGTGTACGAGCCCGTCGTCGGTGCCGGCCCAGACCACGTCTTCGTCGACGGGGGATTCGCCGATCGACGTCACGGTGTTGTAGTTCGACATCGCGCCCACGTCCCAGGCGTTGTCCCAGCTCTGCACGCGGCCCATGATCGGCAGCGCAAGCCGCTCCTGGCTGCGGGTAAGGTCGCCCGAGATGGGCGTCCAGGTGTCGCCACGGTCGTCGCTCCGCCAGACGCGGTACGAGGCGTGATAGATGCGCGCCGGATCGTGGAAGCTCGCCTCGATGGGCGCGTCCCAGTTGAAGCGCTCGAACGGCTCGCCCTCGCGCGCCTGCGGTTGCACGAAGACCTGCTCGCCGGTGATGCGGTCGATGCGGTGGAGCCCGCCCTGCTGCGTCTCGGCGTAGATGATGTCGGGATTCCCGGGCTCGGTCGCGGTGTCGTGGCCGTCGGCGCCGAGCGTCTTGAACCAGTCCGCGTTCCTTATGCCGTAGTCGAAGGCCGTGCGCGTGGGGCCGCCGTTCGATCCGTTGTCCTGCGTGCCGCCGAAGACGTTGTAGAACGGCTCGGCGTCGTCGACCGCGATCTTGTAGTACTGCATGACCGGCAGGTTCGAGACGTAGCGCCAGGTGGCCATGTCGTCGAACGACTCGTAGAGCCCGCCGTCGCTGCCGACCATGATGTAGTCGGGATCGTCGGGGCGGAACGCGATCGCGTGGTCGTCGACGTGCTTCGTGTCGTTGTTGAGGCCCCGGTAGGTCGCGAAATGGTCGTCGGTGACCAGCGTCGTGTTGTTCACCAGGAAGAGGCGCCCGAACTGGTGAGGCGAGGCGTAGAGCTCCTGATAGTAGTGGGGTCCGGTACCGCCCGAGACCGCATCGCTCATGCGCCGCCACGATTCGCCGCGGTCTTCCGACATGTAGACGCCGCCCGTGGTGCGGTCGGTCTCGATCGCGGCATAGACGATGTCGGGCTGCTGGGGCGAAATGGCGAGGCCCGTCTTGCCGAGGTTGGAGCCCGGAAGCCCGCGGGTAAGCTCGGCCCACGTATCGCCGCCGTCTTCGGTCTTCCAGAGCCCGGAGCCCGGGCCGCCGCCCATGTACGCGGCGACGGTGCGGTGGCGGTCCCAGGTCGCGGCATACAGGCGGTCGGGGTTCCGGGGATCGATCACGACATCGGTGACGCCCGTCCACTCACCCTCGCCGAGCACCTTCTGCCAACTCTCGCCGCCGTCGGTCGTCTTGTAGAGCCCGCGCTCACCGCCGGGGCTCCAGAGCGGACCCTGCGCGGCGACCCAGACCACGTCGGAGTTCGTCGGATGCACGATGATCGTGCTGAGGTGCTCGGACTCGCGAAGCCCCATGTTCGTCCACGAGCGCCCGCCGTCGGTCGACTTGTAGATGCCGTCGCCGTATCCGACGTGGCGCCCGCCGACGTTTTCGCCCGTGCCGACCCAGACCGTCGAGGGCGCACTCGGGTCGATCGCGACCGAGCCGATCGAGTACGAGCTCTCGTCGTCGAAGATCGGCTCCCAGGTCGTGCCGGCGTTCGTCGTCTTCCAGACCCCACCCGATCCGACGGCCACGTACATGACCGACGGATCGTCGGGGTGCAGCACGATGTCGGCGATGCGCCCGCTGTTCATGGCCGGCCCGATCGGCCGCCACTCGAGGTCGGCGAGCGCGTCGGGCGTCTGGGCGGCGAGGGGGGTGGGGGTGGCGAGCGGCGCCGCGAGCAGCGCAAGGGCCACGAGGGTGAAGGAGGCTGCGGTGGTGCGGCCGGTGACGGTGGCGCGGCCGGCGGCGGTGGCGCGGCCGGCGGCGGTGGCGCGGCCGGCGGCGCTACCGAGCGCCGACACGGCGGCGGACAGCAAACGAGCGGAATGACTCATGATGGTACGGTGGCTCCTGTAGAACATTAGGTGGCGGGGCCAACGTAGGCCGGCCGCCGGGCGAGGACAAACGCGGCAGCGGGCGCACCTGCGGCCACGGACCGCAGCGGACGCCGGCGGGTACGTTGGCCCGCCATGCCCACACCTGCCCCCACGCCCCGCCGCGTCGTCTCGCTCGCCTGCTCGAACACCGAGATCGTCTGCGCGCTCGGCTGTGGGGATCTCCTGGTCGGCGTCGACGACCACTCCGACCACCCGTTGGAGGTCATCGGATCGCTGCCGCGCGTAGGCCCCGATCTCGACATCGACGTCGGGCGGGTGGCCGCGCTCGAGCCCGACCTGGTGCTCGCGACCCTCACCGTGCCCGGCCACGAGAAGGTGGTCGAGCGGCTCGAGGCGGCGGGGCTGCCGTATGTCGCGCCCGAGCCCGTCTCGCTGGCCGACGTCTACCGCGACGTGCGAGACATCGCCCGGCTGCTCGGCGTACTCGAGCGGGGCGAGGCGCTGGTGGCCGAAATGCGCGCGGCGATCGAGGGGGTCGGCGCGGAGGGCGCCGAGAGTGGCGCGGAGGGCGCCGCCCCGCGGCGCCCATCGATTTCACGGCCGACCTCACCGCGCCCGTCCTCGGCATCTTCGGGAACGAGGACCGCTCCCCCACGCCCGAGCAGGTCGACCAGCAGGAGGAAGCCCTCAAGCAGTATGGCAAGCAGTACGAGTTCCACCGATACGACGGCGCCGGCCACGGCTTCTTCTACGACAACCGCCCCGCCTACCGCCAGGAGCAGGCCACTGACGCCTGGCCGAAGGTGTGGGCCTTCCTCGAGAAGCACCTGGCCT
>CBFGQV010000405.1:0-2867 GCA_965651045.1 uncultured bacterium | reverse complement strand
GCCGCGCCCGTGCTGCTCACCTCCTGGGCGGCGAGCGACGAGCCTCCGTCCGAGCCCGCCAGCCCCGGCAGGCGAATCCAGCCCAACGAGGCCGCGAGTACGAGCACGAGCGCGAGAATGGCGAGCAGAAGGAAGAACAGTCGGAAGCCCGAGGACTTCGATTCCGCGGCGCGGCGCGAAGGTGACGGACGGGAGGGCGCCGGTTCGGGAGCGTGCGCCGGATCGCCCGGTGCCCCGTCGGACGCACGCTCGGGCGCCCCGGACCCCGTCGGCGCATCGGAGCCGACCGCGGTCGCGAGGGCGGCGGTTTCCTCGACCGGCCCGAGGACCGCGTGCAGACGGGCCCGGGCCTCGCCCAGTTCGAGCAGATCGTCGGGCTCGTCGGCTCGGCGGAGCGCCACGACGTGATCGGCCCGCGCCAGGACCGCGTCCGCACCCGGAGCCCCGGCCGGTACGTAGAGCAGAAGCCAGCCTTCGGCTTCCTGAAACGCGTCGACCAGGGCGTCCCACCGCGGGCTCGCACGCAGCCCGGCCGGGTCGGCCACGACGGTTCCCGCCGGCGCCAGGTGCACGCCGCCCTCGACCGGTCGCGCCACGTGTCGCGGCGACGCCCCGAAGAGCAGCATGTCGCTCACGCCCTCGGCGTTGGCGACGCCCGCGGCGTCGTGCAGCTCGGGATCTTCGAGCGCCAGGTCGCAGAGCACGACCGCCTCACCCCGAGCCGCCATGGCGCGGGCCAACGCCAGCGCCGCGCGCGCCGACCACCCGTCGCGCACGCCGGGCGACGGTACGAGGGCGACCGTGCCGGAGCGCCCGCCGTCGAGGCGCAGTGGCTCGGGGCTCTCGAGCCGGAGCGGGCTCCAGGTCGGCGGCGAACTCATGGGCTGTGGCGGCACCCTTCCGAAGGTGGTGGCGGCGGTTCCTTCGGGCCAAGGTAACGAGCGCCGGGAAGCGCCGGCAATCGGCCCGGAGATCCCCCTGGAATCAAGACGCGCCGCTCGGCGTGCCGGGCATCGACCCGTCTTCGAAGATGCGCTGCGGCGCGTCGCCCCAGAGCGTCTCGAGCTGGTAGAAGCCGCGCGCCTGCGGGTGGAAGACGTGCACGACGAAATCGATGTAGTCGATCAGCACCCAGCGCCCGCCGTCCATGCCTTCGACGTGGTCGGGACGCACGCCTTCCTTCTTGAGTTCGTCGATGATGTGCTCGGCAATGGCCCGCACCTGGATGTCGGAGTTGCCACTCGCCACGAGAAAGGCGTCGGTCGCCGAGCTGACCCCGCGAAGGTCGAGCGCGACGACATCGAGGGCCTTCCGCTCGAGCGCCAGCTCCCCCGCCCGCTCGACCTCGCGGGGCCAGTCCTGCGCCATGCTCAGCCTTCCTCCCGCTCCACCCGGACGTCGACGTCGACGATGACGTCCGCGTGCAGACGGACGGGCACCGCGTAGGCGCCGAGCGCCTTGATCGGATCGTCGAGCTGCACCAGGCGGCGGTCGAGTTCGAAGTCGAGGCCGCCCTCGGCGTTGAGGCGCTCGGCGACGTCCTGGCTCGTGACCGAGCCGAACAGCTTGCCGTCGTCGCCCTCGCCGGCGCGGACCGCGAAGGTCAGGCTCGCGCCCTCGAGCTGCGAGGCACGCCGCCTGGCCTCGAGGTAGTCGCGCTTCGCCCGCTCGTCGGCCTTACGGCGCTCCTCTTCGATGCGGCGCAGGTTGGCCTCACTGGCCTCGTACGCGAGCCCCCGCGGAAGCAGGTAGTTGCGCGCGTAGCCCGGCTTGACGTCGACGACGTCGCCCGACTCGCCGAGGTTCGCCATGTCTTCCTTCAGGATCACCTTCATGTCCGTCTCCCCTCGTTGCCTTGAATCACGCCGTCCGGGGTCCGACACGGGCCCGGAGGTCCAACCATGTATCACCCAGTCCGATGAACAGGGCGCCCATCAGGATCACCGGCGCCAGCACCACAAGCCCGAGCGCCAACAAGATCCAACCCGGAATCGAAAGGCCGCCGTTCACGGCCAACACCACCGCGGCGCCACGCAACACGTAGAGTCCCGACATGAACGCCACGGCGTTCGATCCGGTCCGGACCCAACCGTCGCCCGGGGCCAGCACGAGCAATAGCAGCCCGCCGAGAAAGATCCACACGAGCTGGTCGTTGAAGCGAAAGCGGCCGAGCGGCGCCAGTGCGCCGAATCGCCCGAGTCCGAGCCTCACGTAGAGCCACCAGGCCACACCGAGCCCCGCGATCGAAGTCAGACCCAGGATCGCCGGGAAAAGCTCTGCCTGGGTCTCGGCCGCCCGATAGACGGCCGCGATGGCCCCGGGTGCGAGCCCCGCGTCGCCCCCCTGCAGGACCGCCATGGCATCGAGCGCCGTCGCGACCCCTTCTCGAAAGCGCTCGGCGACGCTCCAGTCCAGCACCTGCCAGGCTCCGGGACTGGTCGCGAAGAACACGCCCGCCACGAGCGCCGCGCCGGCCAGCGAGGCCAGCGCGCGGTTCGTGAACGAGCCCTTCGGCCACCGAAGCGTGAGTGCGGCGAACCACCCGCCGACCAGCACGGCCCAGCCGCGATCGGCGTACCAGAGCCCACCCCGCTCGACGCCCGTCAGGGCGAGCAGCGCCACCGCACCCGCGGCAAGCACACCCCAGGTGCGGCGTACGGGCAGGGCCAGCACCAGCACCACGAAGGGAAGGCCCGCGAGAACCGCCGGGCGCACCGCCGAGAACGCGAGCAGAAGCAACAGCAGCCCGGCGGCGCGGCGCCATTCGGTCGGGTCCCTCGCGTCGACCGCCTCGACCACCCCGGCAGCCGGGTCCGGCATCGGGGTCTCGGCCATGCGTCACACCTCGTGGTCGCGCACGTACGGAA
>CBFGQV010000404.1:0-2880 GCA_965651045.1 uncultured bacterium | reverse complement strand
GCCGGCGCCGAGATCGTCGACTCCGCCGACGCGGTATGGGTGCGCGCCGAGATGATCATGAAGGTGAAGGAGCCGATCGAGCCCGAGTGGCCGCGCATGCGAGAGGGCCAGCTCCTCTTCACCTACTTCCACTTCGCGGCGTCCGAGCCGCTCACCCGCGCGGTCATGGACTCGGGCGCCGTCGCGCTCGCGTACGAGACCGTGGAACTGCCCTCGGGCGAACTGCCCCTGCTGACGCCCATGTCCGAGGTCGCGGGGCGCATGGCGATCCAGGAAGGCGCGAAGTACCTGGAGCGCCACTCGGGGGGCGCGGGCGTGCTGCTCGGCGGCGTGCCCGGCGTGCTGCCCGGCAAGGTGCTGGTGCTCGGCGGCGGCGTGGTCGGCGTGAACGCCGCGAAGATGGCGGCGGGCCTCGGGGCGCGGGTGTCGATCATGGACATCAACCTGGCCCGGCTCCGGTACCTCGACGACGTCATGCCGGCCAACGTGACCCTGCTCTACAGCACGCGCTACGCGATCCGGAAGCAGCTCGAGGACTCCGACCTCGTGGTGGGCGCGGTGCTGATTCCGGGCAAGAAGGCGCCGAGCCTCGTGACGCGCGAAGACCTCAAGAGCATGAAGCCCGGCTCGGTCATCGTCGACGTCGCCGTGGACCAGGGCGGGTGCGTCGAGACGATCAAGCCCACGACGCACGACGACCCCACCTACGTCGTCGAGGGCGTGATCCACTACGCGGTCGCGAACATGCCCGGCGGGGTGCCCCGCACCAGCACGCTGGCGCTCACCAACGCCACGCTGCCCTACGCGCTGACCCTCGCGGGCCACGGCTGGAAGGCGGCCTGCACCGGCGACGCTGCCTTGGCGAAGGGTCTGAACGTGGTCGACGGCAAGGTCTGCTACCCCGGCGTGGCCGAGGCCTTCGACCTTCCGTACCACGACGTGGCCGACTTTCTGGCCTGATCACGACGGTCAGCCGTGAGGCCGCCCCGGCACCCGCCGGGGCGGCCACGGCCTGACCACCTGTCCTCGCATCTCGCGACCCCACCCGCACCGTGCCGTCTTCCCGACTCCAGGACACCGTTCGATTCCAGCGGTTGGAGGCCAACCCCGACCTGCCGCTTCCGTCTCGCGCCACACCGCACGCGGCGGGCTACGACGTGCGCTCGGCCGAGCCCGACTTCGTGCTGCAGCCGGGCGAGATCCGGCTGGTGGGCACAGGCCTCGTGCTCGAGATGCCTGCCCACCTCGAATGCCAGGTGCGGCCGCGCTCCGGGCTCGCGGTCAAGCACGGCGTGACGCTTCCGAACACGCCGGGCACGATCGATCCGGACTATCGGGGCGAGGTCAAGGTGCCGCTCATCAATCTGGGCCGTGATCCCGTCCCGATCGGGCGCGGCGACCGGGTCGCGCAGCTCGTGTTCGCGCGCTTCGAAGCGCCCGTGGTGGTGGAGGCCGACGCCGTCGACGAAACGGCTCGAGGCGAGGGCGGATTCGGGTCGACAGGGCGCCGGTAGCGGGGCGGCATCGTCCTTGCTACGCGTCGGGAACCCGTATAGCTTCGGACTTCGCCGCCCTCCGCGCCGGGGCGGCCCCTCAACCACTCCCACGACATACGAGAGTCCGCCTTGCCGCGCTGGTTCCAATCGGGCCGACTGGTCCCCGTCAACGACATCGCCGTGGACCTGGGCACCGCCAACACGCTCGTCTACGTCAAGGGTGAAGGAATCGTCCTGAACGAGCCGTCGGTCGTGGCGGTCGAGAAGTCAGGACGCAGGATCATGGGCATCGGGCTCGAGGCCAAGCGCATGCTGGGCCGGACGCCCGAGGGTATCGAAGCGGTGCGCCCCTTGAAGGACGGCGTGATCGCCGACGTGGACGTGACGGAGATGATGCTCCGCCACTTTCTCAAGCAGGTCACGGCGAAGCGCATCTTCCGCATCAAGCCGAGGGTCGTGGTCGGCGTACCTTCGGGCATCACCGAGCTCGAGCGGCGGGCCGTGCGGTCGTCGGCGATCTCGGCCGGCGCCAAGGCCGTCTACATGGTCGACGAACCCATGGCGGCCGCGATCGGGGTGGGCCTCCCGGTCGAGACCCCCACCGGCAACATGGTGATCGACATCGGCGGTGGCACGACCGAAATCGCGGTCATCGCGCTGGCCGGCATCGTGTCGAACACCTCGATCCGCGTCGGGGGCGACGAGCTCGATTCGGCGATCGTCACCTTCCTCCGGAAGAACTACAACCTCCTGATCGGAGAGCCGACGGCCGAAGCGATCAAGATTCAGATCGGTTCGGCGTTCGATTTCGAGGAAGAGCGCGAGATGGAGGTGAAGGGCCGGGACCTCGTGAGCGGCATACCGAAGACCGTCACCGTGCACTCGCAGGAGATTCGCGAGTGCATTCAGGAGCCGATCCAGGCGATCGTCGAGGCGGTGCGGCGCGCGCTCGAGATCACGCCCCCCGAGCTGTCGTCGGACATCGTCGACCGTGGCATCGTGATGACCGGGGGCGGCGCTCTGATTCGCGGGCTGGATCGTCTGCTCGCGCACGAGACGAACCTTCCGATCCACGTCGACGAAGAGCCCCTCACCTGCGTGGTCCGGGGCGCGGGCCGGGTCCTGGACGACCTGAACAAGTATCGGTCCGTTCTGACGTCGTGAGGGGCGTGTGCCGCCCTTCAGCCCCCCAGACCTGACCGACCCGGCGGCTCGCAGACAGGCGCGCGGCGCGCTGGTGGTGCTGGCGGCGGCCTTCCTGCTCATCGTTCTTCCGGACGGAGCCCAGCGCGGTCTCGCCGCGGGACTCCGCGCCAGCGTGCTGCGGCCGTTCCTCGCCATGCAGGAGGCGCTGGTGAACGGGCGCCTGCGGTCGGTCGAGGTC
>CBFGQV010000403.1:0-2885 GCA_965651045.1 uncultured bacterium | reverse complement strand
CAGCACCCCCATCGGGTCGACCTTCGCGGCCCGCCGCGCGGGGAGCCAGTTGGCGAGCGCGGCCACCAGCGCCAGCACGGCGAAGGCCGCGAGGAAGCTCACGGGGTCCAGCGCTCCGACGAAGAGCGCGCTCGAAAGCACCCGACCGGCGAGCGCGGCCAGCGCCGCGCCGATCACGCCGCCGACCGCCACGAGGGTCATCCCCTGGCGCAGTACCATGCCCACCACGCTGCCCGTCTCCGCGCCGAGCGCCTTCCGAATGCTGATCTCCCGCACGCGGCGGCTCACCGAGTATCCGATCACGCCGTAGAGCCCGACCGCCGCCAGGATCAGCGCCAGCGCGCCGAACGATCCGATCAGCCAGGCGCCGGCGACGACGGGAAAGAGGCGCAGGTCGGCCTGCCGCCGGTAGGGGCCCGTCTCCAGGAAGACCAGTTCGGGGTCGAGCGCCCGGAACTCCTGCTCGAGCGCCGGCAGGTGTCGGGCCGCAGGTGTCGCCGTGCGCACGACGACGTTGGTGAAGGTCCCGGTCATCGGCATCGGCAGGTGCAGGTAGGGCGTCGGCGTTTCGCCGGGCGTGTTCACCTTGTGATCCTCCACGACGCCGACGATGCGGTACGGATCGGCACCCCACGCGGTGCGGAACTCCTGCCCGATCGCGTCCTGGCCGGGCCAGAAGCGTTCCGCCATCGCCGCGGTGACCACCGCGACCCGAAGGCGATCGGTCCGGTCGGATTCCTCGATCGCGCGGCCTCGAACGATCTCGAGGCCCAGGGCGTCGAAGTAGGACTCGTCGACCCGCGCCCCGTCGATGAGGTAGGGCCGGTCGTCAGGCGAGCTCTGGTGCCCGTCGATGTAGAGCGCGAAGCCGTTGTTGTTGACCGAGAGCGGAAGCCGGCTCGTGAGCGCGACTGCCTCGACCTCGGGCCGCGCGGCGAGGCGGAGCTTCATCGCCTCGAAATACTGGCCGGACGCCTCGGCATCATAGCCGTTCATCTCCATGGCCAGGCCGAAATAGGCCAGCCGATCGACGTCGTAGCCCATCTCCACGCGAGCGGCCGCGCCCATACTGCGCACCATCAGCGCGCCCCCGACCAGCAGCACGAGCGAGACCGCGACCTGCGCCACCACCAGCGCGTCGCGAAGCTCCCAGCGCCGCCCGCGGCCCGAATCGCCCTCGCCGGTGTCCTTGAGCGCCGGCACGAGATCGGGCTTCGACGCCCGGATCGCGGGCACCAGCCCGAAGACGACCCCCGTCACGGCGGCGACCGCGAAGGTGAAGACCATGACCCGCCAATCGGGTGCGAGGTCGAGTGCGAGGTCGATCGGAAGCGGCGGCTGAATGCGCCCGATCAGCCCGACGAGCCAGCCGGTCAGGGCGATCGCCACGCCGCCGCCGACGAGGGCCAGCAGCAGGCTCTCGGCGAGCATCTGACGCACGAGGCCCCCGCGCCCCGCGCCCATGGCCACGCGCACCGCGAGTTCTTTTCGCCTGGACGAGGCGCGGGCGAGGAGCATGTTGGCGAGGTTCGCGCAGGCGACCAGGAGCACAAGGCCCACCGCGCCGAGCAGCAGCATACCCACAGGCGCGAGCGTGCGGTCGGCGTCGGGATTGAAGTGTACGTCGTCGGTCGCGAGCACGGTCACCCGCTCGCGCGCGTTCGTCTCCGGGTACTCGTCCGCCAGCCGTGCCGCGATGGCGTCGAACTCCGCCTGAACCTGCGCGCGCTCCACACCCGGCCGCATGCGCCCGCGGATCCACACGAAGTGCTGTCCGCGGCGCTCGAGACGTGTGTCACCGACGCTGGCTCCCGAGCTGCGATTGTTGCCGAGCGGCTCCACCTCTTCGACCATCGAGAGGGGGATCCACATCTGCGCCCTCACGGCCGGGAACATGCCTCCGAATCCTTCAGGCGCGACGCCCACGACCGTGTACGTGGTGCCGTTCAGCCGGAACGTTCGCCCGAGCACCTGGGGATCCCCCCCGAAGCGGGTACGCCAGAACTCGTGCCCGAGGACGGCGACCGGCCCCGCGCCGGCGGCGGCGAACTCGGCCGAGGTGAAGGCCCGTCCGCGTGCCGGGCTCACACCGAGCACGCGCCAGTAGTCCTCCGACACCAGCTCGCCTACGACCAGCTCCGAGCTGCCGTCGATCGACAGGCTGGCGAAGAAGTTCGTGTAGGCCGTGAGCCCCGAGAGGGTCTCGGTCTCGGCGCGGTAGTCGAGGAAGTTCGGGTAGGAGTTGGACTCGTGTCCGGACGAGGTCGCGGGGCGCCCGTACACATCGACCAGCTCGCCGGGTGCCTCGACCGGCAACGGGCGGAAGAGCAGGGCGTTCACGATGCTGAAGATCGTGCTGTTCACGCCGATGCCGAGGGCGATGGTGAGCACCGCGACCAGGGTGAATCCGGGGGATTTCCGGAGGGCCCGGGCTCCGTAGCGCAGGTTCCTGAACAGTTCGTCCACCGATCGCCTCGTGGCAGGAGGGGCACGAAATCGCTGGCAGGCTCTACGTCGGCCCCGCCCGGCGGGTTTCCGCGGGGCGGGGCGAGAGCTACCATCAGGCGTACCCTCCGCCCGCGAACCCGCACCTCAGGACGATGCCATGAGCGACCGGCGCGAAGACCTCCAGAAGCTGCTCGAACGTCTCGAAACCGAGCGCGACGAACTCAAGTTGAAGCTCGGGCTCGCCAAGCTGAAGTATCACCGTCCGACTCAGGGCTATCGCGAAATGAGCTTCGACGACCCTCAGAACAACGAGCTTAGCGCTGCTCGTCAGCGAAAGAAGGCGCAAGCATGAGTGTTCCACGTGGAGACGACCCCGTTGCGCGCATCAACGCGGCGGTCGACGAGGTTCTCGCGGACCGAGCTGGCCGGCGAGCGAG
>CBFGQV010000402.1:0-2898 GCA_965651045.1 uncultured bacterium | reverse complement strand
CGCCGGCAGACCCGCGCCGACGGGGCCGAGCCCGTACCCGCGACCGCGACCGACGGCGGGCTGGTGGGGCGCCATCCGAGCATGATGGAGCTCTACAAGACGATCGGTACCCTGGCATCGAGCCGGGCCGCGGTCCTGATCCGGGGCGAAACCGGTACGGGCAAGGAGCTCATCGCGCGCGCCATTCACCAGAATTCGGCCTACTCGGACCAGCCGTTCGTGCCGATCAACTGCGCGGCGGTGCCCGAGAGCCTGCTCGAGTCCGAGCTCTTCGGGCACGAGAGGGGATCGTTCACCGGCGCCGTGAGCGATCGGCTGGGGCGCTTCGAGCTGGCCGGTGAGGGCACGCTCTTCCTGGACGAGATCGGAGACACGAGCCTGGCCTTCCAGAGCAAGCTGCTGCGCGTGCTCCAGGAGAGGGAGTTCTACCGGGTCGGCGGCGAACAGCTCCGTCGCACGCGCGCACGCGTGATCGCCGCGACGCACCAGCCGCTCGAAGAGCTCGTCCGTGAGGGCCGGTTCCGCGAGGACCTCTACTTCCGGCTCGAGGTCATCGAGATCTGCGTGCCGCCGCTCCGCGAACGCCGTTCCGACATACCGCTACTCGTCGGCCACCTGATCAACCGCGCCGCGCGTGAGCTCGGGCGACCCGCGCCGGTGGTGCCGGCCGCGGTGATGAACGACCTCATGAGCCGCGACTGGCCCGGCAACGTGCGCGAACTCGAGAACGTGTTGACCCGCGCCGTGGCGCTCTGCCGGGGTGCCGCGCTCACGCTGCGTGACGTGGGCGGTGAAGAGGGCGACGCGCTGGAGCTGGCCACCGGAGATTCGCACGAGGCGGCCACGGCCGGCCCCGGCGACGAACCCACGCTCGAGGGCATGGAACGGCGCTACGTGCAGCGGGTGCTGCTCAAGACGGGTGGCAACAAGAGCGCCGCGGCGCGTATTCTGGACATCTCGCGGCCGCGCCTCGATCGTATGATCGACCGGCACCACCTCGCGACCTGACGTTCGCGACGCCCTCATTTCCGCTCCGGGAGCCGACCCCGTGCCCAGTGGCTTCACCCCCAGCTCCGACGCCCGCCGCGAGGGCGGGTCCCTGTACCTGCGCCAGCGGCCCGTGCGCCTCCTGCTGCGTGGCAACCGCGCCATCGAAGGCGACATGCACATCGCCGAAGGCCAGTCTCTGATCGGGTTTCTCGACAGCAAGAAGGCCTTTCTGAACCTCACCTCGGTGCGCTGGCTCGACGGGCGCGGGGCCGAAGAGGCGCTCCCCCACCTGAGCATTCGCATCTCGCAGATCGTCTGGCTCATACCGCTGGACACGTCGCTCGCCCTCTCGTCGGCGGTCTCGCCGACCGAGGACTCGCGCGAGGTCGTTCTGGACCTCGTGGGCGAACTCACGCTCCACGTGCGGCTGCACATCGCGCACGAGCAGCGCATGTCCGACTACTTCGACTCGAACCCCTCGTTCGTGCCGCTCCGCCAGGCGCGGGTGGGCGAGGGCGGTGACGTGGTCGAGCGCATGGCCGTGAACCACCAGGCCATTCTCACGATTCGCGAGACGGGTGTAACGCGCTGAGCGCGGCCCCCCTGTAACGCATCGTTGCGTTTCAGCCTCACATCGCGACCCGCCCTTTCGCTAAGTCTCTGCGGTATTGCCACTTACGATTTTCGTGCGTTCTGGCACGAAGCGTGGTGAAGAGGTACGGCAGCTGAGGGAACCGTCCGCACTTCCGCGGTCGGACCCTCGATGTCCGGTACGACGGACCCGGACGTTCGCGGCGGCGGGCTGCCGCCTATGTTCCTCGTCTTTCGGCGCTGGGCCGAAAAGGAGAACCACATGAAGGACCTCATGAAGCGCTTCTGGAACGACGAGTCCGGCCAGGGACTCGTCGAGTACGCGCTGATCATCGCGCTGGTGTCGATCGGGCTGATCGCCGTGCTGCTGCTGTTCCGGAACCAGATCGGCTACGTGTTCGACAGCATCGTGGGCGAGCTCCAGGAGAACGGACCGCCGGACGGCGGCTACACGCCCAACAACGGCGAGCCTGGCGCTGGCGGTTGAGCTAGCCGCTGCGCATGAGGGGGGCGGGATGAGTGGCTTACACGCTCATCCCGCCACACCCCCTTCCCTCTACCAAGACCAAGCCAATGTCTTTCCTCGCAATCGCTACTCTGAGCCTGCTGGCCATCGTCTTGGCGGCTGCCGTGTACGCGGATCTGCGGGAGCGCCGAATCCCGAACGCGCTGATCGTGCTCGGATTGGCTGTCGCAACCCTGTTGGCCGCGATCAAACAGCTCGACTGGCTCCCTGGTCCGGATCTGGGCGCCACATCGTTCATCACGATGCTGCTCGGTCTGGTCATCGGGCTGTCGATCGGGTTCGCGCTCTTTGCAGCGGGAGCCATCGGCGCCGGTGACGGGAAGCTGCTCGGGGTGATCGGAGCGTTTCTCGGCCCGTGGGGCGTCGTCTCGGCCGTTATGTACGGGGGCATGGCCGGAGGGTTGATGGCGCTGGTGCAAGCCGCGCGACGACACACGCTGATCCCGGTCCTGTTGCGGACGCGCGATCTCGGGCTCCACCTCGTGAGCTTCGGTCGCGCCGGCGAGCGCTGGTCTATCGACTCACCGGGGGCCGCAGCCATTCCCTTCGCGGTGCCGCTCGCGGTCGGAGCCTTCTTGGGTCTGTTGTTCCCGCTGCTCCCCGGAGGCACCCCGTGACGCGGCGCCGTCTGGGTCGGCGGCGGGGCCAGGCACTCGTCGAGTTCGCGCTCGTCGCACCGCTCCTGCTGCTGCTGATTCTCGGCCTGATCGACTTCGCGCGTGCCTGGAATGTCTATCAGGTCGTGACCGACGCGGCGCGCGAGGGCGCGCGCAACGCGGTCGTTCAGAACC
>CBFGQV010000401.1:0-2898 GCA_965651045.1 uncultured bacterium | reverse complement strand
CGCCCGGCAGGGAGCGCTCGACGAGTTGATCGCCGTGGTGGGCGATCTGCGCCGGCCCTCGTCGCTGCTCCGCCCTTCGTTTCTCGCGGGTCTCGTTACGGGCCCCGCAGCCCCCTGACCCCACGGAGCCACCCTTGCGCACCGTCGATGAAACGACCGTCGCCGCCCCGCCCGACGTCTGCTTTCGGCACGCCGTCGACGTCGAGCGGTGGCCCGAGATTCTTCCGCACTACCGTTGGGTCCGCTTCGCCGATCGCCAGGGGCTCGGCGAGGGCGTCGTCGAGATGGCCGCCTGGCGCCACTTCGGGCCGGTCGGCTGGCCCACCTGGTGGCGTTCCGAGATGACCCATGACGCGGGCGCACGCACGGTCCGCTACCGTCACATCGGGGGCATCACGAAGGGCATGGACGTATGGTGGGAGGTGCACGCCGAAGAGGGTGGCAGCAGGCTGCGCATCGTGCACGAATGGACGGGCCCCGCCTGGCCTCTGATCGGCGGCTTCGCGGCCGAACACGTCATCGGCCCGCACTTCGTCAGCCACATCGCCGGACGCACGCTCAAGGGTGTCGCCGCCGCCGCGCTCGCCGACGCCGCGAGCGGCGCACGATGACGACGCCCCGTGTCGACCCACCCCGGATCGTCGTGACCGGGCTCGGCCCGATCACCGCCACGGGTACGGGCGTCGAGGGACTCTGGTCGGGGCTGCTGCGCCGGGAGTCGGGGGTGTCCGCGCTCTCGCGCTTCGATGCGAGTCCGTTCCGTACGACCATCGCCGCGGAAATCCACGACTTCGATCCGGAGCGGTACATGGATCCGGCCCGAGCCCGGCGGCTGGATCGTTTCGGGCAGTTCGCCGTCGCCGCGTCTCGCCTCGCGCTGGACGACGCGCGGCTGGACCCCGCGGCGCTCGATCCGGATCGGGTCACCGTGCAGATGGGCTCCGCCCTGGGCGGCCTCGCGCACGCCCAGGACGCCATGACGGCGTACCTCGAGCGGGGTGTGCGCGCGGTCGACGCCCGGCTCGCGACGACGGTGTTCTGCGGCGCTGCGAGCTGCCAGGCCGCGATCGAGTTCGGCTTCACGGGGCCCAACTCGACGAACGCCATGAGCTGCGCATCGGGCACGATCGCCCTGGGCGAAGCGTGGCGGCTGCTGCGTGACGGCGTGGCGGACGTCGCCCTGGCCGGTGGGATCGAAGCGCCTCTCGGGCCGCTGAGCTTCGGGGCGTTCGCCATCATTCGCGCGATGAGCACCCGCAACGACGACCCCTCTCGGGCGTGCCGCCCCTTCGACCGGGACCGAGACGGGTTCGTCATGGGTGAAGGGGCCGCGGTCCTGGTGCTCGAGACCCTCGACCACGCGACCGCGCGGGGCGCCCGCATCTACGCCGAAGTCGCCGGGTACGGCACGACCGCCGACGCATATCACATGACGGCCCCACGCCCCGACGGAGCCCGGGCCGCGGCGGCCATGCACCGAGCCCTGGACGCGGCCGGCGTCGAGCCCGAAACGGTCGACTGGATCAACGCCCACGCCTCGTCGACGCCCCTGAACGACGGCACCGAAGCGCTCGCCCTCCACCAGGTGTTCGGGGCCGCCACCGGGCGCATTCCCGTCTCCGGCACCAAACCCTACCACGGCCACGCGCTCGGGGCATCGGGCGCGATCGAGGCCGCCATCGCGTGCCTCGCCATGCAGCGAGCCTGGGTGCCGCCGACGTTGAACCTCGACGTTCCCGACGACGCCTGCGCGCTCGATCACGTTCGGGGCGAGGGACGCGCGTTCACGCCCCGCACGGTACTCAGCAACTCGTTCGGGTTCGGGGGCGTCAACGCGAGCCTCGTGCTTCGCGGCACACCCCACCAGGGGTGAGGGTAACTGGTGCGATACGAAACCTTTGACGCGATATTCCGCCTTGTATAAGTTGGGATGTTCCGGAGCCGGGCCCGTGCCCCCGCGCGGAAGGCCCTATCGTCTCGGCCCAGCATCTTCGAGGTAACGAAACGGATGTTCTCCCCTTCACGTGGCCTGGACTCGTTCGACCAGTATCTGCAGGACGTCGAGAAGTACCCCCTGATCCAGGACCCGGAAGAGGAGCGCGCGCTGGCTCGCCGGGCCCGCACCGGCGACAAGGAAGCTGCCGAGCGGCTCGTCACGGCCAACCTCCGGTTCGTGATCTCGTACGTGAAGAAGTACCAGGGCCGGGGCCTCGGTCTCGCCGAACTGGTGTGCATCGGCAACGAAGGCCTGCTCAAGGCGGTGAAGAAGTTCGATCCGGACAAGGGCGTGAAGTTCATTTCGTACGCCGTGTGGTGGATTCGCCAGACGGTGCTCCAAGCGCTCGCCGAGCAGACCCGCTCGGTCCGGATTCCGCTCAACCAGAACTCGAATCTCGCCAAGCTCTCCCGCACCGACACGGCGCTCACGCAGTCGCTCGGCCGTTCGCCGACCGATCAGGAGATCGCCGAAGAGATGGGCGAGCCGGTCGAGACGATCCGGGCGCTCCGGCGTGTGGCGGCGAGCGAGCTCAGCCTCGACGCGCCGATCGACCGCGGAGACCGCGACAGCGCGAGCTTCGGCGAGCGATTCTCCGGCGCCGACGCGGGCGACATCGAAGAGGACGTCGAGGTGGTCGCTCGCCGGGAGTTCCTCGAACAGATGTTCGAGGCCTACCTGACGGAACGCGAACGGAAGATTCTCTACCTCTACTACGGGCTCGACGACGGCGAAGAGCGCACGCTCGAAGAGATCGGCTCGCTGCTCGGGGTGACGCGCGAGCGCATTCGGCAGATTCGCAACCGCGCCTTCGAGAAGCTGCGCGAGAGCCCGCACGGGGAATCCCTCTCCGGCTTCTGGAACGCGAACTGATCGCACGCGAGTGCACCGGAAGGCCTGCG
>CBFGQV010000400.1:0-2910 GCA_965651045.1 uncultured bacterium | reverse complement strand
CTTGATCAGGTGGTGACCGAGCTGGAGCACGCGGTGGAGGGCGCGGTGGGGACGGACCGGGTCGGATAGGGCGCGGGGGCGCCTGGGCGCGCACCCTTCCCGCCTTCCGAGGGTCAGAGCGGCAGGGCAAGGTGCCCGCGCAACCCGACAACCCTACAAACGCCGACGGGTCGTGGACGGTTCGTAGGGTTGTCCGGCCTGGCGCCGGGCAACCTTGCAGAGGGTGGCGCGGTGCGCCGTGTTTGTAAGGTTTACCGGGTCACGGCGCCCGGCCAGCCGCCCTCCTCCGCCGACAACCCCCACGCAACGCTTCCCCCACCTCGCGCATCTCATCGGGCACGACGCGCGTCCCGAATCGACATGGATGCGCCCCGCGCGTCGTACGATACTCGACCGTGATCGCCGGCCCGACCCTCGGCCCGCGATCGACCCAGCCCGGCCGCGACGAGGAGTGGTGGACGATGAGTGGTATGCTGAACGACCTGCGCCTCGCCGCGCGCGCGCTCGTGAGAAACGGCGCTTTCACGGCCGTGGCGGTGCTCACCCTCGCGCTGGGCATCGGCGTGACCACGGCGGTCTTCACGCTGGTCGACGGCGTGCTGATCCGGCCGCTGCCGTTCGACGACGCGGACGAGCTGCTCGCGCTCGAGCACCTGGGCCGCGACGGCGCCGACGAGCTGCCGATGTCGCTCGGGCTCTACCTGCTCTACACCGAGCGCGCGCGCTCGCTCGACGGCATCGGGCTTTACAACGACCTGGTGGTGAACGTGGTCGACGGCGGCGAAGCCGAGCGCCTCCCGGCACAACTCGTCACGCCCGGCCTCTTCGGCGTGCTTCGCGTGCAGCCGATGCTCGGGCGCGGGTTCACGGACGACGAGGGACGACCCGGTGGCGCCCAGGTGGCGCTGCTGAGCGAGGGGCTCTGGAGGGCGCGCTACGGCGCCGACCCCGGCGTTCTCGGGCGCACGCTCGACGTGAACGGCGTGCAGCGTGAGATCGTGGGGGTCATGCCGGCCGACGTCGGGTACCCGGACCGCGACGCGCGCCTGTACCTGCCGCTCGCGATTGATCCTGTGCAGGCCCCGCTCGGTTCGTTCGGCGCGGGCGCGGTGGGCCGCCTGGCCGAGGGACAGAGCGCCGCATCGGTCGCGACCGAGCTTCAGGGCCTCATCGCGCGGCTGCCTGAGTTCTACCCCGACCAGGGCGGGGTCACGCAGTTCCTGGCCAGCGTAGGGCTGCGGGCGCGCGTAACGCCGCTCAAAGACGCGCTCGTGGGCGACATGAGCCGCGCGCTCTGGATTCTCATGGGCACGGTCGGGTTCGTGCTCCTGATCGCCTGCGCGAACGTGGCCAACCTCCTGCTCGTGCGCGCCGAGGGTCGACAGCGCGAAATGGCCCTTCGGGTCGCGGTGGGTGCGGGCCGGGGCCAGGTGCTGCGCACGTTCATGTCCGAGAGCGTCGTGCTCGCGTCCGTAGGCGGAGCGCTGGGCGTCGCGGTGGCCGCGGTCGCGGTGCGCGTCACCGCCGGCTTCATTCCGACCGAGATTCCGCGCATGGCCGAGGTCGGCGTGAACCTGCGGGTGCTCGGCTTCACGGCCCTGCTTTCGCTCTCCTGCGCGGCGCTCTTCGGGCTCTTCCCGCTGCTCCGCTACGGCGTCGACGATCTCGCCGGCGTGCTCAAGGAGGGGGGATCCAGGGGCAGCTCGTCCGGCCCCGCCGGCAACAAGCTCCGCTCGGCGCTGGTGGTCGCCCAGGTGGCCCTGGCGCTCGTGCTGCTCGTCGGATCGGGGCTGATGCTCCGGAGCTTCGTCGCGCTCCGGGCGGTCGACCCCGGCTTCGAGGTCGAGGGCGCGCTCGCCGCGCGGGTGGCGGTACCGGTGGCCGAGATCGAGACGACCCTCGAGGCCGAGGACTTCTTCCGCCAGGTGCGCGAGCGCATGGCCGCCGAGCCCGGCGTCCAGTCCGTGGGCTTCGGTTCGATTCCCCTCTCCGGTCGGGGTGCGCCCTTCGGTTCGATCGCCGTCGAAGACCACCCGCGGGCCGACGACGAGCTGGGTATCTTCGCTATTCAGCCCTTCGCGGGGCCCGGTTACTTCGAGGCCATGGGCATGGAGTTGGTCGACGGCCGTGTGCTCGACACAGGCGACGGCGCGGGAAGCGCGCGCTCGGTCGTGGTGACCGAGTCCTTTGCGCGCCAGTACTGGCCCGATGGAAGCGCGCTCGGCAGGAGGCTCGGAGGGGATCCCGAGGCCGAAGAGGCCGACGCCGGCTGGTGGGAGATCGTAGGCGTCGTGCGCGACGTGCACTGGTGGGACCTGGCCGGCGAGCCGCAGCATGTCGTGTTTTACCCGCTGGTCGTAGGCGCGCGCGACAACCCAGTCATCAACCGCGCCCCCGAGATCGTGATCCGCACCGCGGACGACCCGCTGGCGCAGGTGTCGGTGCTCCGGCAGGAGCTCCGTGCGCTCAACCCGCGAATCCCCATGGACGACCCTCGCTCGCTCGACCAGGTCATCGAGGGCGCGACCGCCCGCCTGTCGTTCACGATGATCATGCTCGGCTCGGCCTCCGGCATCGCGCTCGTGCTCGGGCTCGTGGGCATCTACGGCGTGATCAGCTACATCGTCTCGCAGCGCACGCGTGAGATCGGCGTGCGCATGGCGCTCGGGGCGAGCTCCGGCACGGTGCGTACGATGGTCGTGCGGCAGAGCATGGCGCTCGTCGCGGGCGGCGTCCTGCTGGGGCTCGTGGGCGCGCGGCTGCTGAGCGGGGCGCTCACGTCGCTGCTCTACGGCGTCGGCCAGGGCGATCTCATGACCTACACGAGCGTCGCCCTGGCGCTCGTGGCGGTGGCCGCGGCGGCGAGCTGGGTGCCCGCGCGCCGGGCGGCTGGGCTCGACCCGAGCCTGG
>CBFGQV010000399.1:0-2921 GCA_965651045.1 uncultured bacterium | reverse complement strand
AGCGTCGCCCGCACCCGCTCCGGCTCCACGTGCATGCGCTCCCGCACGGGACCCGGCGCGACGTGGTGGCTGGTGCCGACGACGAAGAGCTCCATCGGGGGGATCTCCGCTCAGCCCAGGGTTTCCAACCAGGCCTCGGCGTCGAGCCGAATGCCCGTGTGGAGCGGCGTGTCGAGGCTCGTGTAGCGCCGGGCCTCGGTGTCGCGCAGGTCGTAGACCAGCTTCGAGAAGCGCGCGAGATCGTCGGTCTCGTAGACCACCACGAACTCCTGGTCCTGCAGGCCGAACGAGTAGAGCAGGAGCTGCGTGATGTCGCGGAACTGCTTCCCGATGCGAATGTGCTCGTTCATCATGCCCTGCCGCGCCTCGCGCCCCATCAGGTACCAGTCGGCCGTCTTGCTGAACGGGTAGACGACGAGGTAGGGTGAGCGCTCGTCCGCGAACGGATCGATCTCCTGCGCCGACTTGGCCGCGCGCGAGTACTCGGAGGGGCGCGTGAGCCCCCAGAGCGCGTGCACGGGCTCGAAGAGCGTGCGGTGTGGCGCTTCGGCGCGCGCCCGCCGCAGGAAGAACGCGCCGGGGTCGGCCGTGTCGGGGGCCCGGCCCGTCGCCCACACCAGCACGTCGCTCTTCGATTCGACCCCCGCCGTCAGGTAGAGCTGGAGCGCGTCGGACGCCTCGGTGAGCCGCCCGAGCCATTCGCGGGCCTCGCCCTTGCGGTCTTCGGGCGCGAGGCTCCAGAAGCGCTCGGTGCAGCGGTAGGTGCAGAAGTGGCCGAGAACGATCGCTTGCTCGGGGGAATCGGTCATGCCGTCGGGTCTCCATCGTCTCCCCGGAGCCAACGCGCGGCGTCCGGGGCGTGGTAGGTGATGATCAGGTCGGCGCCGGCGCGCCGGAACGCCGTGAGCGTCTCGAGCACGACCGCGCGCTCGTCCAGCCACCCGCGCTCGGCCGCGGCCTTCACCATGCTGTACTCGCCGCTCACGTTGTACGCGGCCAGCACGTGGTCGGGAAACGCGTGCCGCGTGCGCGCGATCACGTCGAGGTAGGCGAGGCCGGGCTTCACCATGAGCAGGTCGGCGCCCTCGGCCACGTCGGCCGCGTGTTCGCGCATCGCTTCGCGGCCGTTGGCCGGATCCATCTGATGGCTGCGCCGGTCGCCGAAGCGGGGCGCGCCGCCCGCCGCGTCACGGAACGGGCCGTAGAACGCCGATGCGTACTTGGCCGAGTACGAGAGAATCGGCGTGCGCGTGAATCCCCCTTCGTCGAGCCCCCGCCGGATCGCGCCGACCATGCCGTCCATCATCGCCGAGGGCGCCACGATGTCGGCCCCGGCCCGCGCGAGCGACACCGCGGTGTCGGCCAGGCGCACGTTGGTGGCGTCGTTCAGGACGGTGCCCTCGGCGTCGAGCAGGCCGCAGTGGCCGTGGTCGGTGTATTCGCAGAGGCACACGTCGGCGACGAGCGCGCCGCCGTAGCCGTGCGCCCGGAGCGTCCGGAGCCCCCGCTGCACCACGCCGTCGTCGTCCGACGCGCCCGAGCCGGTCGCGTCTTTCGCCGCGGGAACCCCGAAGAGCAACAGGCCGCCGAGGCCGAGGCCGTCGGCCTGGTCGGCGACGCGCGCGAGCGACTCGACGGGCCAGCGCAGTATGCCCGGCATGGAATCGATCGGCGTCGGGTCCTCTTCGACCTCCGTGACGAACACCGGCCAGATCAGGTGCCGGGCTTCGAGCGACGTCTCGCGCACCAGCCTGCGTAGCGCGGGTGTACGGCGTAATCTGCGGTGCCTGTGGACCACCACGTCGGCTGTCCGGGTCGGAAGGAGGGTATCGAGTACGCTTCCAACCTCGGTTCCGCAGCCCGGCGCTACAATCGGGAGATCTACGACCCGGGGGTCCGTAGTTTCACGGACGCCGGCCTGGGGAAGATCACGGGGTCACGCGTTCGGGGGGCTCTCAGCGCTTGTGCGATCTGCCCTGCAGGAATACGTTATTGGGCTCTACGTGGCGGAGTGGGCCGACTCCCACCCGCCGGACACAAGCCCGGGTGCGCCGCTTCCGAGGGGAGGTGCCGGTCCGGGCACAACCGTGTGACGAGATGGCTGTCAGGATTCGACTGAAGCGAATGGGCCGCAAGAAGCAGCCCCATTACCGCGTGGTGGTCGCCGAGGGCACCGCGCCCCGGGACGGACGCTTCGTGGATAGCATCGGCTACTACAAGCCCCTGTCCACCCCGGCGCGGCTGGTGCTCGACCTCGAGCGCGTCGACTACTGGTTGGAGCGCGGCGCGAGCCCGTCCAATACGGTCAAGTCCCTGATCTCGCGTGCCCGTACCGGCGGTGACGACACCGTCGCCGTGGGCGAGCCCGACGTCGAGGCCCGCAAGAAGGCCGCCCAGGAGGCGCTCGCCGCCAAGCGCGCGGCCGAGAAGAAGGCCGAGGAAGAGGCCAAGGCCGAGGCGGAAGCTGCGGCTGCGGCCGCTGCCGCCGCCGAGGCTGCCGAGGCCGCTGCTGCTGCCGAGGCCGAAGCCGCCGAAGCCGAAGCTGCGGAAGCCGAAGCTGCGGAAGCCGCGACGGCTGAAGCCGAGACCGCCGAAGCGGGCGACGAGCCGGCCGCCGAGGCCGGGAGCGACGAGGCCGCCGACGCCGAGGGCGACGAGCCCAAGGCCGAGTAGGCGGCCCCCGGGCCGCACCGCATCATGGGTCGGGCCGACCCCGCCTACCTCGTCGTGGGGCACATCAACAAGCCGCACGGCACCAAGGGCGAGGTCTTCGTCTGGCCGCTCACGGACCACCCCGAGGGCGTCTACGCTCCCGGGGTGGTTCTGCGTGGAGCCGACGAGCGGGGTCGCGAGCCGGACCCCGAATCCCCACCCCTTCGCATCGAGACGGTGCGGCCCTTCCGGCGCGGCTATCTGGTGCG
>CBFGQV010000398.1:0-2941 GCA_965651045.1 uncultured bacterium | reverse complement strand
CTCGGCCCAGAGCGCTCCGAGATACCCGCGGAGCGTCGAGTGCAGCCGGTCGGCGTCGTCGATCACGAGCACGGTGCTCCGCCGGTCGGCCAGGCGCGCGGGCACCGGAAGCAGCACGTCGTCCGGGGTGGGCGCCGCCTCGGGATCGTCGCCGGCCAACCACGCGGCGCGGAGCGCCCTGCCCTGACCGGCCGCGTCGAGCGGCGGGACGGTGCACCAACGCGCGCCGCTCCGGCCCTCGATCACGCTGCGCGCGAGCGTCGACCGGCCCGTGCCGCCGGGCCCGCGAACCCGGGCGAGAGCCGGGCCCTGCCCGTCCAGGAAGGCGCGGAGCCGATCCGACGCCGATGCCATGGGAATCCACATAAATAAAAATACTTAGGCTAAATGTAGTTATGCAATATGAACTATGGGCCGGTTGAGGGCCGGCCCGGGAATCCCCACTCTTGAACGTGCACCCGACACCCGGCCCGCCCCAGGAGAGCCCATGACCCGTGTGATGACCCCCCGCCGCTTCGACAGCCTCGCCGCCGTCAAGGACTCGCCGACGCGGTCTGACGGCGGCCGGCCGCACGTCGATCTCGAGAAGGTGTTCGGCGACAACACCTTCAACCTGTCGCAGATGCAGGCGCGCCTGCCCAAGCCGGCGTACAAGGCGCTGCTCCGGACGATCGAAGAGGGCACGGAGCCCGATCCGTCGGTGGCCGATGCGGTGGCGGTGGCGATGAAGGAGTGGGCGCTCGAGAAGGGGGCGACACACTATACGCACTGGTTCCAGCCGCTCACCGGCCTCACCGCCGAGAAGCACGACTCGTTTCTGGCGCCCACCGGCGACGGGCGGGCGATCACCGAGTTCAGCGGGCGTGAGCTGGTGCAGGGCGAGCCGGATGCGTCGTCGTTCCCGTCGGGGGGCCTGCGGGCGACCTTCGAGGCGCGCGGCTACACGGCGTGGGACCCGACCTCGCCCGCGTTCCTGGTCGAGGGCGCGGGGGGCGCGTATCTGGCGATTCCCACGGCGTTCGCATCGTGGACGGGCGACGCGCTCGACACCAAGACCCCTCTGCTGCGTTCGATCCAGGCGCTGAACGAACAGACGCTCCGCGCGCTGGCGCTCTTCGACACGCCGGCCCGGCGCGTCCGCGCCACGGTCGGGCCCGAGCAGGAGTTCTTCCTGGTCGACGAGGAGTTCGCCTACAGGCGGCAAGACCTGCTCACGACCGGCCGCACGCTCTTCGGCGCCAAGCCGCCGCGCGGGCAGGAACTCGAGGACCACTACTTCGGCTCGATTCCGGACCGCGTGCTGGACTGCATGAACGAGGTCGAGCTCGAGCTCTACCGTCTGGGCGTGCCCGTGAAGACACGCCACAACGAGGTGGCACCCGGGCAGTATGAGATGGCGCCGCTCTACGAAGACGCGAACCAGGCGGCCGACCACCAGCAGCTCATGATGAGCACGCTGCGGCGCGTGGCGCGGAAGTTCGGCCTGGTGTGCCTGCTGCACGAGAAGCCCTTCGCGGGCGTGAACGGCAGCGGCAAGCACCTCAACTGGTCGTTCGCGACCGAGAGCCAGAACCTGCTCGAGCCGGGCGACAACCCGCACGACAATGCGCAGTTCCTGTTCTTCTGCTCGGCCGTGCTGAAGGCCGTCGAGCGGCACCAGGACCTCCTCCGCGCCTCGGTCGCGTTCGCGGGCAACGACCACCGGCTGGGCGCCAACGAGGCGCCGCCCTCGATCATGTCGGTGTTTCTGGGAGATCAGCTCACCGACATCTTCGAGCAGATCGAGCAGGTGGGCTCGGCCAAGGGCAGCAAGAAGGGTGGGCTGCTGGGCCTCGGCGTGAAGACGCTGCCGAACCTCCCTCGCCACGCCGGAGACCGGAACCGCACGTCGCCCTTCGCGTTCACGGGCAACAAGTTCGAGTTTCGCGCGGTGGGCGCGAGCCAGAGCACGTCGTTCCCCGCGACGGTGCTCAACACGATCGTGTCCGAGGCGATCGACGAGATGGTGACGGCGCTCGAAAAGGCCGTGGCCGGCGGCGCCGACTTCGACGACGCGCTCCGCGAGCTTCTGGCGCGCGAGGTGAAGGCGTTCAAGCGCATCATCTTCAACGGCGACGGCTACGCGCCCGAATGGGTGGACGAGGCCGAGCGCCGTGGGCTCCTGAACCTGCGGGGCACGATGGACGCGCTGCCCTCGCTGGTCGACGCCAAGAACGCCGAGCTCTTCGAGCGCTACGGCGTGCTCTCGCGGCGCGAACTCGAGAGCCGACACGAGATCTTGATCGAGCAGTACTTCAAGACGATCAACATCGAAGGCGAGACGGCGGCCGACATGGCGCGCACCATGATCCTGCCGGCGGCCGTGCGGTACCTGTCGGAACTGCTGACGGCGCTCGACCGCGCCGGAGCCGCCGGGGTCAGCACGCGCGGACTCACGCGCACGGCCGATGAGGTCGCGGCGCTGATCGACGAGTTCACGGACGCGCTGGGTGAGCTCGTCGACCAGAACGCGGAACTCGGGGGCGACGACGTGCACGCGAAGGCCGAGCACATGCGGGCCAACATCATTCCTGCAATGGCGCGTGTACGCTCGGTGGCGGATCGCCTGGAGCGGGTCGTGCCGGACGATCTGTGGCCGATTCCGACCTACCGGGACATGCTCTTCGTGAAGTGATCAGCGGGCGGGAAGCCGCTCGGCGATGCGCCGGAGCAGGTCGTCGGCGCTGAACGGCTTGTGCAGCAGGTCGGCCTCGGGAATCGGCTCGGTTCCCGGGGCCGGCTCGCGCGGGCCCGTGTGCCCGGACATGAAGAGCACCGGAAGCTCGGGGTGCGTGCCGCGGAGCACCTCGGCGAGCGCCCGGCCGTCCATCACGGGCATCACCACGTCGGTGAGAACGAGGTCGGGTGTCGCATCGAGCGTGGCGAGGCGTTCGAGTGCCTC
>CBFGQV010000397.1:0-2985 GCA_965651045.1 uncultured bacterium | reverse complement strand
TGGACACGGGGTCGGAGCACGCCGACAGGGCCGCACCCAACAGCCCGACCCAAACAAGCCTTGTTCGCCTGCGCGTCATCATGGGTCCTCCTTGATGAGCCGAAACAGCGCGACCGCCGGGACGTCCATCTCGTCGTGCAGGACCACCAGAATCCGATCGTCGGTGATGTCGAGAACCGCCGCGACGCCGGGCAACTCGACCCACCCGCCAAAGATGCCGTCGCGGGTCACTACACGCCAGTCGCTCGAGGGAGCCACGAGGGGACCGTAGCGGCGCGTCCAGACGTTGCCTTCGCGGTCCCCGACGAGGGTATACCAGTACGGCAGCGGGCCGTCGTGGCGATCGAGGCTCTCGTCCAGTTGTGCGCGCAGCCTGGCGACGTTCGCCTCGCCCTGGCCGGTGGCTTCCCAGGCTTCCTCGAAGGCCCCGACCATCCATGCACGGTATTCCGCCGTGAACGGCTCGGGCGCTTCGTTCCAGCGGGCGATCTGGGTCAGGGCACCCGCGCTGTCGTACCAGCGCACCTCGGGGCGATCGGAGCGTGCCCAGGCGAAGCCGCCCGGGAATCCCCCGGCGGTGCCCATCACCCGGATCCACCCGGGCGGCGCGCCCCGAGCCCCGAGCCACCGCCGCAGGTGCTCGAGCACCGCGAGGGTGTCGACCTGGCCGCGTGCCATGTCGGCCGCCAGAATCGGCTGCGTCTCGAACATCCACGTCTGACGCGCCGGCTCGAGCAATGCGCTGTAGCCGTCGCCCGGAACCAGCAAGAGACGGCCGTCCCCCATCACGGACGAGGCCCGATGGACGAACGCACCGGGCAGTCGGCCCGTGGCGAGCAGCTCGCCGTCGGCCGACAGCCAGGTGATGCGGCGAAGCCGGTTGTCGGAGACCAGGATCGAATCGCCGTCCACGACGATCGCGTCGAAGCTCTGGAACTCGCCGGGGCCCTCACCCTTCCGGCCCCAGGTCGCCGCGACCGAACCGTCGGCCGCGAGGCGGTAGAGGGCGCCCTGCGTGAACTCGCCCACGACCGCCCCACCGTCGGGTAGAATGCGGCCGGCCTGGAGCCACGCGAACGAGGGATCTCCCGCCGCCCACCCGGTGGTGAAGACCGCTGCGGTGTCGACCCGCCACCCCGCCGAACGGCCCGCGTCGCTTTCGACGATGCGAACGCCCGCCGAGTCGCGCACCGACACACCCGTATCCGGCCCGCCGTCAGGCTCGCCCGAGCACGCCAGCGTGAAGGTGGCGAGCAGGACCATGCCTGCAACGCCACGGGTACTCATCGTGCGGCTCCTGTGGGTAGTACGAAATCTCGCGGCGGCAACTCGCGAAGGTGCTGCTTCGGGCCCGTGTACGATCGAAAAAGGGCCTCATGCCCTCGATAGGACATCTCGTCGTCGCGCGTGTAGTAATCCGCGACCCAGTCCAGGAGAAAGGCGAGTCTCTCGTCCTGTTCGGCCTTCGACCGGTACTTGTGCGGCTCCCACGGGCGATTCATGCAGTTCTGTCGGCACTGCTCCAGCCCGGGATCGAGAAACAGCAGGTGCGGCCGGTACTCGAGCACGACGCCGACGAGCGTGGCGTAGCATCCTTCCACGATCCAGTGTTCGGCCGACTCGCAGAACGTCCGCACGTCGGCAGCGGCAGCCGCCGGACCGCGCGGACGTGCGATCTCGTCCGGCTCCCAGGCCACCGTGTCCAGGTCGAGGGTCGGTGCGGCGTAGGCCTCGGCGAGGCGCGCAGCCAGGGTCGATTTGCCGGAGCCGGAGTTGCCGATGATCGCGATTCGCAAGATCAGTCCGTGCCGTTTGGGACGTTCGAAGCGGAAGGTCCGCTTACGAAGGTAGGCCAAGCCAGGTGAGCACCGCCTGGGCACGAGCATCGGGTGTACCCCGGACCTCGACGATCTCGGTCCCCAAGCTCAGGCGATCGTTCAGCAAGAGGTCGCGGAGAATCTCATCCACCACCGCTCGGTTACCGGTCGGGTCAACGTCAGGCGCCGCCTCAATGAGATCTGGTACTTCGACCGGGACGAGGATCACACCGTCGAGCGACCTCATCGCACGGTCCACCTGTTCGGCCCATTCGTGAAGCACCGCAGCCGCATCACCCTCCAATGCGATCAGGTACGCGATGAAGTCCACCGGACAGCGGTCGAAGATGACGTTGTCCTCACCCTGTGCCAGAGAAGAGATGGAGTACCGCAGCTGATCCTCGAAGTCCTCGGTGCCGGGCGGTTGTGAGAACGAGTACCCCTCGCCGACCAGCTCGTGGTACGGTTCATCCAGGAACTCGTGATCGGGAAGGAGCTCGGCGAGCATCTGCCCCAGCGTGGTCTTCCCGACACGATGCGTCCCTGATACGGCTAGTCGCACGCGTCCTCCAAGCGATGTGCGACCGATGGTCGACTTCAGCCGTCCAGCCCCAGGAGCACGTCTGCGGGGATCCCGAGCAGCTTCCGGAGCCCCTCGACCTGAGTTTTGGAGAGGTCGCGCTTCCCGTTGAGGAACTCGGAGACTCGGCTCTTCCCGCCCATCACGTCATCCAGGTCGGAGCGCTCGAGTCCCTTCTGCTCGAGCATGAAGAGCACGGCCTGCTGTGGGGATACGGGACCCATCGGGTACTGCGCGTCCTCGTAGTGCTCCACGAGCACCGACAGGAACTCGAGCCGATCATAGCCCTCGCTCCCAGCCTCGACGTCTTCATCGAGGAGCCGCTCGATCTCGGCGACGGCCGCCTCGTACTCGGCCTCCGTCCGGAGGACGTGTGGCTTCGTGAAGTCCAGAAGAGCCGTGCTCATGAGTCCACCTCGTTCAAAGCGTGCCTTCGATCGACTTCCGGTCGTACTCCTCGTGCGTCAGAACATACCGGATGTAGACGCGTTCGAGGTCGTACCGCATGTCGACCACGAGCCGGTACTTGTTCCCACCGATGTTGAAGACAGTTCGACGGGCGCCGAGAAAGCTTGCCGTGGGGAAGTC
>CBFGQV010000396.1:0-2998 GCA_965651045.1 uncultured bacterium | reverse complement strand
GACGGGCGCCGCGAGGACAAGAATTCTTCAATTGGGCCCGGCGGAGAAAGGCCTCCGCACGTCGGGCGTACGAAGTTGCAGGAGGCGCGTTGACATGCTCGGGAAGGGCTCCCTACATTGGCGCCGTCTTCCAGGAAGCCACGCCGCGACCGAACCGGAGCGGCCCTGACAGGAGTTCGGCTTGGACGGGAATCAGTACCAACTACTGACCCTTTTCGCGGACGGCGGGTGGATGATGTATCCGCTCGTTCTCTGCTCACTCATCGCCCTCGGGGTGATCATCGCGAAGGCCTGGACGCTGTGGGCGGCCCACAAGGGCACGACCGATGTGCTGACCCGGGTCGAAGAGGCCGCTCGCGCCGGACGCGTCGACGAGGCGATGCAGATCGCCTCCGACACCCCCGGACCCACGGCCGCGATCCTCCTGGCCGGGCTCCGTCGCATGCGCGGGGGCTCGGTCCGCGCGGGGGAGCTCGATCAGGCCGTGTCGACCACGGGCGCGATCGAGCTCGGCTTTCTCGAGCGCGGCCTGGTGATTCTCGCGACGATCGCCAACGTGGCGCCGCTCATGGGCTTCCTGGGTACCGTGGCCGGCATGATCCTGGCCTTCGGCGCGATCGAGACGGCGGGTGAGGTCGAACCCGGCCTGGTCGCGGGCGGCATCAAGGTGGCGCTGCTCACCACGGCGACGGGCCTCCTGATCGCGGTGCCGGTGAACATCGGCTTCAACTTCTTCGTGACCCGCATCGACCAGCTGATCCTGGACATGGAGCAGGGGTCCCAGCGCATTCTGAACCTGGCCTGGGACATGGAGAAGGACGGACGGCTCAAGGTCGTCGACGAGCCCGTCGCGGCGCGCAAGTCGGCCCCGCCGACGGCCGGTGCGGCGGGTGCGGCGAGGCCCGTGTCGCCGCCGGCACCCCCGCTCGACGAGTCCGAAGCCTGAGGCCCCGAGTCGGAACAACGCGACCACCCACCCTGTATCTCTCCGTGAACCCCCGACGAGGTTTCGGACATGGCCGTTCTCAATAACAAGAAGTCGAAGGTCAGCGACGAGATTCCTTCGTCGTCGATGGCCGACATCGCCTTCCTTCTGCTGATCTTCTTCCTGGTCACGACCGTGTTCCCGAAAGACAAGGGGCTCGCGATCGTGCTGCCGGAAGAGGCCGAAGAGGTCGAGGTCAACCAGAAGAACATCCTTCACCTCGTCATCCAGCCCAACGGCACGGTCGAGGTGAAGCGTGGCGAGTCGACCGACATCCAGACCGTTCGCCCCGAAGAGGTCGAGGGCATCTGGCGCCAGGACATCGCCAGCAACCCCAACCTCATCGCGGCTGTAAAGACGCACCCCGACGCGCCGTATCGATTCATGATCGACGTGTTGGACGCGCTCCAGACCGCGGGCGCCGACAAGATTTCCCTCCAGGTGCTGGAGAACTGACGGATGGCCATCAAGGGCGGAGGCTTCCAGCGCAAGTCGAGCGCGTCGGACAAGATTCCCGATTCGTCGCTCGCCGACATCGCGTTCCTGCTCCTGATCTTCTTCATGGTCACCACGGTCTTCCGGACCGACTCGGAGCGCGATATCGAGTGGCCGGAAGCGGAGGCGACGGAGAAGATCGACGCGAAGGTCAAGGACATTCTGAACATCTGGGTGGAACGTGGCGGTCTGGTCTACATGAACGACCAGCCGTTCGAAATGACCCAGGTGTCGGACTTCGTCGGTCCGTTGTACGCGCAATCGGACCGGCGGTTGGTGATCTCCATCCGGGGCGACCGTGAGGTGCCCTACCGGACGATCGACCAGCTCCAGAAGGAGCTCGTGAGCGCCGGTGTGGTCCGGGTGGTGTTCGCCACTGAACTCGAACAGCGCGTGACGAGGGCAAGACGATGACTGCTCAGGCCGTACCTTCCTCTTCCGGCTTCACCGGTGAGACGGCCAACGACCGCCTCAAGCGAAGCTGGGACAGCTGGTTCTGGGGGTCGATGATCGCGGCCATCCTGGTGCACTTCGCGGTGTTCCAGTTCTGGCCCGATCTGACCGCCGCCGACGTGTCGTTCACCGCCGAGGAGCTCGAGGCGATCGAGCTCCCGCCGGAGATCGAGATTCCGCCGCCCCCGGAGCAGATCGCGCGCCCCGCGACGCCGGTGATCGCCGAGGCCGATATCTCGGAAGACATCACGATCGCGCCGACGACGTTCGAAGAGAACCCGGTCAACGACCTGCCGCCGCCCCCGACGTCGAGCGGTGAGGTCGACCTGAGCGCGGGTCCGGCGTTCACGCCGTACACGGTCGGGCCGGAGATCACGAACCGCGGGGAAGTCCAGCGTGCGCTCACGAACGAGTATCCGCCGCTCCTGCGTGACGCGGGCATCGGCGGCACCGTGCTCGTGTGGTTCTACATCGACGAGAACGGCCGCGTGATCGACACGCAGGTGAACCAGGGTTCCGGTCACGCGCAGCTCGACCAGGCGGCGCTCAAGGTCGCCGACATCATGCAGTTCTCGCCGGCGTTGAACCGCGACAAGCGGGTGCCGGTGTGGGTGTCGTTCCCGATTACCTTCCAGGTCCGGTAAGCGGGGCGAACCCCGGCCCGAGCGGCTATCGAGGCCCCGCCGGTTCGCGCCGGCGGGGCCTCGACGTATGTTAGGCATGATGACCGACTACCACGCCCTTCTCGAGCGCACGCTTCCGCGCGTGCGCGACGCCATCGCCACCGCCGAGGCCTCGTCCGGCCGGGCGGAGGGCTCCGTGCGTCTGGTGGCCGTGACGAAGGGCCACGGGGTCGACGCGGTCCGAGCCGCGCTCGCTCGCGGCCTCGTCGACCTCGGCGAAAACCGGGTGGGCGAGCTCGAGGCCAAGGTGGCCGAGGTCGGGCGCGAGGGCGTGCGTTGGCACATGATCGGCCACCTGCAGCGGCGCAAGGCGCCCCGAGCGCTCGTTGTGAGCGATCTGATCCATTCGGTCGACACGCTCCGGCTGGCCGAGCGCCTGGAC
>CBFGQV010000395.1:0-3008 GCA_965651045.1 uncultured bacterium | reverse complement strand
CGGCTCGGAAGGCGGCGGCCGCCGTGAGCACCCCCACACCCACGTACACGACGCCCTTGGCGGCGTAGCCCATGCGGGCGAGGAGTTCGATCATCTCATCGGCGTCGTCACGAAGATCTTGTAGCCGGTGGGATCACGAAGCTCGAAGACGCGGGCACCCCACGGCTTGTCTTCCGGCTCGGAGACGAGTTCGCCCCCGCGCGCTCGAATGCCGGCCGCGATCTGGTCGACGTCCTGATCGGTGGTGAAGTGGAGCGAGAAGCCTTCGCCCTTGGTCCGGTCCCACCCCTTGGCGCCGTCGTCCTGATTGATGAGGAGCCCGGCGTCGCCGGCCCTGAGCATCACGGCCTGTAGTTCGCCCTCGTGCTCCATCGTCTGCACGACCTCGAAGCCGAGCACGTCGCGGTACCAGCGTAGGCTCTCCTGAATGTCGTCGACGGTGAGCGAGTTCGAGAGCCGGGCCTCGAATGCGGGGTCGGTCATGGATTCTCCTTCGAGCCAAGGGGGGATTCACGGTGAGGCAGGACCATGGCACGCCGTCGCCCGCTCCGCCATGGGCGGGCCCTTCGATCGCCGCGAACGTGCCCGGGCGACGCTCTTCCTCGACCGCTCGCCCAACGAACCCGAACCCGAGGTGCCGACGCCATGCCGAACTTGCGTAGGCCTGACGTGTGGCGCCATTATGGATCCATATCGGCTCCACCTATTCGACGCGCGCTTCCCATGCCGGTCAACCTCTCGATCAAGAACGTGCCCGACCACATCGCCGAGAGGCTTCGGCGCCGAGCGGAGAGGTCTCATCGCTCCCTGCAGGGCGAGCTGATGGCCATTCTCGAAGAGACCGTCGCCGGGCCAGAGCCCCTGACGCCCCGCGAGGCGCTTCGTCTCGTCCGCGAGATGGCCCTCGAGTCGAACGCCGACGCAACCGCGTTCATACGCTCCGATCGCGATGGACGCTGATGCCGTCGTAACGGACGCGTCGGCGATCGCCGCGCTCCTCTTCGGTGAACCCGGGGGTGCCAGGATCGCCGACCGGCTCGAGGGGCGGCACCTCTTCGCACCGACGCTCCTTCCCTACGAGTTGGCCAGCGTCTGCTCGAAGAAGGCTCATCTCGAGCCCGCACACACGACCGCTCTGGTCAATGCCCTCGCGCTGCTACCGCGGCTGGGCATCCGTCAGGTACTGATCCCTGAAATCGCGCTCGTACGGTTCGCCGGAGAAACGGGGCTCACCGTCTACGACGCGGCCTACTTGTGGTTGGCGGAAGACCTGGGGGCGGAGCTGGTCACCCTCGACACGGAGTTGGCGCGGGTCGCGGACGCGCGCTCCCGGTAGCGCGCTTCAACCCGGCCCTCCCGGTACGAACGCCACGATGCGGAGCGGCCCACCGCTGCCGCCCGCGATCTTCATGGGCAGCGCCACGACGTAGGCGCCCGCCGGCGGCAGCGTGTGCAGGTTCGCAACGTTCTCGAAGCCGGCGATGTTCTCGGCGTAGATCACCACGTGGCTCCGGAAGTCGGTCGACTGGCCGTAGTCGATGCTCGGCGTGTCGATGCCGACCGCGGTCACCCCCCGCTCGGCCACGAGCCACTCCGCGGCCTCGGGGGCCAGCCCCGGAAAGTGCAGCTCGGGCACGGCGGCGGGCCCCGTCAGGTCGGTGCCCAGATAGGCGGCCCGGTCGTTCCACCGGTCACCCCAACCCGTTCGCAGCAGCAGGATGGCGCCCTCCGGCATCGGCCCGTTCGCCCGCTCCCAGCCCGCGAGGTCGTCGACCGTGACCTGGTAGTCCGGCGTCGCACGCTCCGACACATCGACGACTACGGCCGGGCCGATCAGCCCCGAGAGCGGGAGCTCGTCGGCCGTCATGCGTCCCTCGGCGAAGTGGATCGGCGCGTCGAGGTGCGTGCCGCCGTGCTCGGCGGTCGCGAAGGCATACGACGCGTAGAACCAGCCGCCCTCCGTCACGCCGTACGCCTGCTCTTCGAGCCGGAAGCCCGCGGTGTCGGTGGGCCAGTAGATGGTCGATTCGTCGTACGCGTGGGTGAGGTCGATCCAGCGGCCGGCGCTGCCGTCGAAGACCGAGGCGATGGCCGCGGCCGGGTCGGGCGGGGGCGGCGGCTCAGCGCAGGCCGAAACGGCCGCCGCCAGCAAGACGGACACGACGACGATGGGGCGGGGCATGGTTCCTCCGAGTAGCGGGGCTAGAAGGCGCCCCTGTACGTCTTCAACAGCCTTCCAGGGCAGGATGGCGCCGAGCGAGCGCGTGGACAAGAACACGCCTGGTGGGCGGCTCGCGGCCGGCGGGAAGGTCTCAAGCACATCGTTCAGACTCGTCGTTCGGGACGTTGACCACCCTATGCGGCAGGAACCCGCCGCCGAGCCGTCGATCCGACGCGACGTGGGATGCTCCCCCGTCGGTCGGTTCGATTGGTACGCCCCTTGCAAACCTTGAAGGCGAACGTCAAATCGACGTCGCGGCACCTGCGCCTCGGTGCGGACCCCCCGCGGCGCTCTCGCGACAAGGAGATCCATCATGAAGAACCTCACCCGTTACGCCCTCTCGGCGCTCGTGTTCGGCGCGCTCGCCCTTCCCGCCTCGACCGCCGCGCAGGAGCGTCCGGCCGACCTGGACCGGGAGCTCCGTGAACTCGCCACCACGCCCTCTTCGGCCGACGCCGACCGCGCGGTCGTGCGCGACTTCGTCGCCAGCGAGCGGGTCCGGGACGTCGCCCGTTCGATCGGTGTCGACGCCGACCGGCTCGCGGACCAGGTCGAGACGCTCGACGACGCCCAGGCCGGCGACCTGGCCGAGCGCATCGCCGACGCGAACGACGATCCGCTCGCGGGTGGCGACACCTTCGTGATCACCTCCACGACGATCATCATCGTATTGCTCATCCTGATCCTGGTCGCGGTGGCGTGACCCTGCCGGCCCTGGCCGTCGCCCTGGCGCTCGCCGCTGCGGGCGGCGGCCCCCCGGGGGCCGCTGCGAACGACCTTCTCGACG
>CBFGQV010000394.1:0-3024 GCA_965651045.1 uncultured bacterium | reverse complement strand
GGCCGCGAATCCCACGACCCCCATCGAGGCTGCCGCCACCTGCTTCAACTCCATGCGATAGGCGAAGATGAGCAGCGGAATCGCGACGAGCCCGCCCCCGACGCCGAGCAGCGCCGAGAACACACCGACCACGCACCCTCCGAACACGCCGAGAAGAGGCCGGTCGTCGGCAGCGAGGCGTCCGCTCGCGGGCGCGGGCGTCGGACGCAGCAGAAGGCGCCCGCCGACCGACAGCAGGAAAACAGCGAAGCCTGCGCGGAGCCAGAGCCCCGGCACCGCAGGGGTCACGCGCGTGGTGACGAGCGCGGCGAATGCGGCCCCACCTCCCATCCACGCGACGGCGCGCCACGGCACCAGGCCGGCCCGATGGAAGCGGAGAAGGGCGCTGGCGGCTGTCGGTACGATGACGGCGAGGCTGGTGGCGTGGGCCACGACCGTGACGCGATCCGGTGGCAGCGTGACGCCGCTCCACACCGGGTGGTCGAGCACGACGTAGAGGTAGGGCACGAGAATCACCCCGCCGCCCACGCCGACGAGCCCCGCGAGCACACCCCCGACCGCTCCGAACCCCAGCGCGGCGGCCAGGGCGTACGCCGTCACCGCCTGGCGAGGCCGGCCGACGCCGGCGAGCCGCCCTCGGGCACCCCCACGCCGGCCTGCTCGAGCAACTCGGCCGTCGTGTTCGCGTTCGACGCGCGTTCGAGCGCGGCCTCGAGCTGGCGGTCGTAGCGCTGCATGTGCCGGAACTGCCCGAGGTCGCCCATGGCCTGGAGCGCGATCTCGCGCTCGAGCTGGAACTGCAGGAAGCGGCGGGCGCCCTCGAACGTCTCCGCGTCGATCTCCACCCCCCGCTCCGCGGCGAAGGCCTCGAAGCGCGACATCGCGTCGGGCTCGAGGGTGAACCCCGGCTCGAGCTCTCCGTGCTCCTGAACGTACTGCACCGCGAACGCGAAGAGAGCCGCGTTGAGCACGCCGCCCTGGCCGAAGAGGGCGCGCACCGCGCGGGCCTCCGACGCCGTGAGGGTATCGGGCACCACCGTCACGTCGGGTACGATGCCCCCGCCGCCATAGAGCGTACGGCCGCCCATCGATTCATAGGTCGGGCGCTCGCCCCCGCCCGCGTCGGGCGGCAGCATGCCGCCGCTCAGGGTGAGGCTGCCGTGCGCGGCCGAGATCGGCTCGTCGCGCACGAGGTCGATCGAGCGCCCCACCGGCGTATACCAACGCGCCGTCGTGAGCCGCAGCACGTTGCCCCCGCTCAACTGGAAGAGCGTCTGCACCGACCCCTTGCCGTAGGTCGGCACGCCGACGACCAACGCGCGGTCGTGGTCCTGCAACGCGCCGGCCACGATCTCCGAGGCGCTGGCGCTCGTGCCGTCGACCAGCACCACGACCGGCAACTCGGCGTAGGCCCCCGTGCCGCCGCTCCGGAGTTCGCGCGACTGACCGCGCCCGCGCCCCCGCGTCTCGACGATCGCGTCGCCGGCCGCGAGGAAGAGTTCCGAGACCGCGATCCCCTCTTCCAGCAACCCACCGGGATTGCCTCGCAGGTCGAGCACGAGGGTCGTGGCGCCTTCGGCCACGAGCGAGTCGACCGCGCCACGCACTTCGCTCGACGCGGTTCCGCGAAAGACCTGGAGCGGCACGTACGCCACCGACTCGTCGAGCATGGTCGCGAAGGGCACGGCGCGCAGCTGAATGATGGCGCGCTCGAGCGTGAAGGGGATCGGCTCCTCGACCCCGGGGCGGCCCATCTGGACCTCGACGGTGGTTCCGGGCTCACCCCGAAGCACCTCGACCGCCCGGTCGACAGGCCAGTCCCGGGCGTCCTGCCCCTCGATCTCGACGAACCAGTCTCCCGGCCGGATGCCCGCACGTGCGCCCGGCGTGCCGGGAATCGGTCCGACCACGGTCACGTGCCCGTCGCGTTCGATCACCTCGAGCCCCACGCCCCCGTACTCGCCCGTGGTCGTGCGAATCTCGAAGTCCTCGTAGGCGCGCGCCGGAATGAACGACGAGTTCGGGTCTCCCAACCCCTCGATCAACCCTTCGATCGCGGACTCGTAAAGCGAGTCCGGGTCGATGTCGTCGACGAACTCACCCGACACACGGTCGACGACCTCCTGGAAGACCCGGGCCTGCACGTAGACGTTCGACTCCCGCTCGACGCCCTCCTGCAGAAACCATCCGCCGAGGAGAATGGCGGCGAAGAGAACCAGGAAGGGTGTGAAGGCGCTGCGACCGGTGGTCATCGGATCCTCGTCCAGGAAATGCGGAGGGGCGTCGGTTTTCTAACCGTCCGCCGGCAGGAAGGTTTCCGGAAAGGCGCCCTCGACGAGCGTCCGAATTCGGCCATGCACGGCCTCGGGTGAGCCCCGAGCGTCGACCGATCGGGCGTGGCCCTCCGAGGCACAGAGCGCCTGATACCCCTCGCGCACGCGCTGGAGGAAGCGCTCGCCCTCGCGCTCGATGCGGTCTCGCTCCTTGCCCTCGCGCTGCTGGCGCTCGGCTCCTTCACCGACCGGCAGGTCCAACACCACGACGAGGTCGGGCACCAGCCCGCCGGTCGCGAACGTGTTGAGCTGCCGCACCTGGTCGAGCGGCAGCCCGCGGCCGTAGCCCTGGTAGGCGAAGGTCGAGAAGTCGAAGCGGTCGGCGACGACGAAGTGGCCGCGCGTGAGCGCGGGCTCCACGACCTCACGCACGAAGGCCGACCGCGCGGCCAACATCAGCAGGAGCTCGGTCTCGGCCGGAACCGAGAGGTGCTCGTGGTTCAGCAGGACGGCGCGGATCGCTTCGCCCACCTCGGTGCCACCCGGTTCCCGAGCGGCGAGGTGGGGCACGCCGCGTCCCTCGAGCCAGGTGGAGAGGAGCCGGACCTGCGTGGTCTTTCCGGCCCCCTCCACCCCCTCGAGCACGATGAAGCGGCCGCGCTTCACCGTCCCGCCGTCACTCGTAGTACTCGAGGCCGAGGGGCGTGATCTGCTCCTCGCCCATCATCCAGCGCAGCGTGTTCTTGAGCTT
>CBFGQV010000393.1:0-3065 GCA_965651045.1 uncultured bacterium | reverse complement strand
CGTCGTGAGAACCAGAGGTGTGGCGCGGCGGACGGTCATCGCTCGTCTCTCCATTCGAAGAGGATCTGCCGGAGGCGCGACGCCCCCGTACTGAGCTCCTGCTCACCCGTGGGCATGCCGTTGAGCTCGAGAATGTAGGCCAGCACGTCGACGTACTGCCGCCTCGACAATCCCCCGGGATTGTCTTCCGGCATGCGCGTACGGATCAACTCGAAGAGGCCGAAGACCGGCTGTCCGTTCCAGACGCGCACGACATCGCCCGTGTACCAGTCGAGCACGTGGCAGCCGACGCACGAGTCCTGATAGACCTGCTTGCCGCGGGCCGCCTGCGCCGCGGTGTAGACGCCTTCCTGGGTGGTGCGCGTGTCGTCGGACGACTGCGCCACGAGCGACCCGGGCACCGCGAACCCCGCAGGCGCCGCGAACGCGAGGGCGAGCGCGACGCGGGTCCACGCAGGCACGCGCCCGATCAAGAACCGCCCTCGGGCGTCGGCGGAACCCCGTCGTCGGCGGGGCGTTCGATGCGCACGCCGTTCAGGCGCTCGACATCGTCGGTGATCTCGAGCGAGCCCGCGGGCATGCCGTTCAGCGACAGCACGTAGGCGGTCACGTCGAGGTAGACCTGCATGGGCAGCGAACCGGGCGCGTCGTCGGGCATGGTCTCGACGACGCTCGTCACGAAGCGCCCCACGGTCGAGCCTTCCCACGAGAGCCAGAAGGTCTCGCCGCGGAAGTCACGCGTGCTGTGGCAGTCGGCGCACCCGGCGCGGAACGCCTCACGCCCGCGCTCGGCCTGGACCTCGGTGAAGACGCCGTCGAGCGAGCTCGTCGGTGCCGCGGCCACGTCGGAGCCGGGGGATTCGGGGGCGGACGATGCGCCGTTCTGCACGGCGGCTCCGCCGCAGGCCGCGAGCGCCAGCAGTACGAACGAAATGGAGGATCTTGTCATGGGGCGCCAACATGCGGGCGGGCGGCAGAGGGGGCAAGCCGGGCGGCGCGCGTCGGCCCACCCCGCCCCGCGTCACCCGCCCGGTGCGCCCGCGCCTCCGGTCAGGCCGCGCTCCGTCATCCATCGGCCGAGGGCGTCCAACTCGTCGCCCGAGATCTGGTGGCCGATCGGGCCGTCCCAGGTGGTGAGGTCGACGCCGAGCTCGGTGAGGCGCCGGCGGCCCCGCGTGCCGAGCTCGAACGGAATCGCCGGGTCGCGCGTACCGTGCCCCCAGAAGATGGGCGGCAGCGCGCCGAGCGCGCCGCGTTCGAGCGCCGCCGGATCGAGCACCCCGGGCGCGTCGGCCATGAAGCCCGAGAAGACGGCCACCCCCGCCAGCCGCGCCGCCGCCCGCTCGGGCCGCGTGAGCGCCCATGCCAGGCTGGTCGTGCCGCCCTGGCTGAACCCGCCGAGCAGGACCGGGCCCGGCTCGAAGCCGAGCGCTTCGGAAAGCGCGTCGGACGCCCCGTCGGAACGCCCGTCGGGCAGCCCGCCGAGCGGGCCGCCGAGCAGGCCGTCGAGGGCGCGCAGGCTATCGGCCAAGGTGTCGGGCACGACCCGGTCGTCGGCGACGTAGCGGTACCACGCCGACCCCGGCCCGTACCCCCAGGGCGCCCCGGGGTGGGGCGCCTCGGGGGCCAGGACCGCCGTGCCCGCGGGCAGGTACGGCTGGAGCTGCGGCAGGTCGTGCCGGTTCGAGCCCCGCCCGTGCAGGAGCACGGCGACCGGTGTGCCGTCGGCCGCGCCCTCGGGCGCCCGCAGCTCGACCTCCAGGGTCATCGTCCGGACTCCGCGGAGCTGGACCTCGCGGGCGCGGACTCGGCGCGCGCAGACCGGGCGCCCTCCGCCCCCGCGGGCGCCGCCACGCCGGGCAGCGGATCGAGCTCCGCTTCGATCTCTTCTCGCTTGGGCTCCAGCCACTCGGGTAGCTTGAGGCCCGAGCCGAGCTCCTGCTCGGGCTCGTCGATGGTGAAGCCCGGTCCGTCGGTCGCGATCTCGAAGAGCATGCCGTCGGGGCCGTTGAAGTAGATGCTCCGGAAGTACTCGCGGTCGCGCACCTCGGTGACGCCGACGCCGAGCGAGCGCAGGTGGTCCTGCCAGGCCGCCTGCTCTTCGTCGTTCTCGGCGCGGAAGGCGACGTGATGCGTCTGCCCCGCCCCGGGCCGCGCCCGATAGTCGGAGCCCGGCCAGCCGAAGAGCGTCCACGACGCGCCGATGTCGGTGCCGTTCTCGCCGCTGCGAGGCGCCCAGAACCAGTGCTCGGTCTTGCCGTCGTCCTGGTTCAGCGTGCGCTTCACCACCGGCAGCCCGAGCGCCTCGACCATGAAGTCGTGCTGCCGCTCGAGGTCGTCGGTGATGCCCGTGATGTGGTGCAGCCCGAAGAGCTGCATGTCGGGGGTCACCTCGGGCACCGGCTCGGGGTGGGTCGCCTCGGCGATCGACCGCCGGTCGCGCCCCTCGGGCAACCGTTCTTCAGGGGGGATCACCAGGTCGCTTCCGAGCGATTCCGGCGTCTCGTCGATCAGGTAGCCCGGCCCCCGCGTCGCGATCTCCAGGACCTGGCCGTCTGGATCGGCGAAGTAGAGCGACGTGAAGTAGCCGCGGTCGATGGGCCCGGAGACCTGCACGCCCGCGTCACCGAGACGCCGCTTCCACTTGAGCTGCGCCTCTTTGGTCTCCACGCCGAGCGCCACGTGATGCACGCCCCCCACGCCCCAGTGGCCGCGGCGGCTGCCCGGCCACTCGAAGAAGGTCAGCAGCGTGCCCGGCCGCCCCGGCGAGCGCCCGAAGTAGAGGTGGTACGCCCCGGGATCGTCGAAATTGACGGTCTTCTTCACCAGGTCGAAGCCGAGCAGGTCGCGGTAGAACGCCAGCGCCCGGCGGGCGTTGGTCGTCACCATCGTGACGTGATGGAAGCCGAGGGTGGAAAGCTGGCTGCTCATGATCGCACTCCTTCGATATCGATGGTCGGAGGGCCCGGGCCTCGCCCGGACCCATCAATACTTTAATCTTGAAGTATCTATGACACAAGGGGCGGCGTCCCTTCGCCCGTGGCCGAGGGTGCGGCACCACCGGG
>CBFGQV010000392.1:0-3077 GCA_965651045.1 uncultured bacterium | reverse complement strand
CGAAGTACTGGAACTCGAGGCCAGGCGCTGCCGCATCGGGCGCGGCGAGCGGCCCCACGATCGGCACCCAGTCTCCGCCTGGAACGCGCCGCCCCAGGAACGGGTCGCCGTCGAGCGAGAAAAGCGCGTACTCGAAGGTCTCGAACGAGCGAACGGGGGCGCCGAGCCGGACCGAGTCGGCCTCGAAGGCCGCCGCATAGCCTGCAAACGTCAGGTCCTGCGCGGCGTCACCGTTCGCGCACGCCACGCCGTCTCCGACGCTCGAGACCTGCGCCAGTACCCAGGCGTCGTCGGCCGACGACGCCTCGACGTTGTCGGCGTAGATGAAGACCGAGTCGCCGACGACGAACGAGTCCGTGACCTCGCGACGCACACGGAACTGGGGCGTCGTCGTCCAGTCGGGGTCGCACACGGTGCCGAAGGTGCGCATGACGCGCGCGGTGAGCGCGGCGTCTCCGAACGCGAGAATGTCACCACCGCGACTGCTCACCTCGCGCAGCTCGTTGAAGAGCACGTCCATCGCGGCACGGGTGGAGGCCTGCGCCCGCACCTTCTCGTTCTGCACCGTATACGTGCGCTGGTTGATCACCAGCACCTGGTAGGTCGCGAGCACGAGCAGAATGCCCACGATCGCCACCACGAGCAGCTCGACCAGAGTGAATCCGCGGCGGGCGCTCATCACGGCCTCACGATGCGGTAGACGAAGGTGTCGGCAACGTCGCGTCGGAGCCCCGTCATGCCACCGCCCGATCCGAGCCCGGGTCCGACGGTGACGATCTGCACCGCCTTCGAGCGCTGATCGTCCTGAACCGTCCAGGTGAGCTCGAACATGCCGACCGAGTCCGCACCGTTCGCGACGTCGTTGTAGGGCTGGCTCCGGAGCCGCTCGATCACCGTCTGGAGCGCTGCGGCCCGGTCCGAGGTCACGTCGGCGAGGGTCACCTGGCGCACGGCGATCGCCGTGGTGCCGGCGAGCCCCAGGACCCCGACGGTCAAGATAATCAGCGCCACGAGCACTTCGACGAGCGTGAAGCCCGCGCGCGGCGCCGAGCGAGGAAGCGTGGTGGTGTTCATCAGCGGCGAATCTGGCCGAGGGGCAGGAGCTGGAGCGTGGCCTGGTCGTTGCCCGCGACGAACGAGAGCGTGACGGTCGCGTTGAACGACATGCAGGACGCGTCGCCGTACCCGCGCGCGGTCGTGCACACGACGACCGGGCTCGTGGCCGCCGACTGGACGTCGACATTCAGCTCCGGGCCGAAGTGCACCGTCTCGAGAATCTCGCCGTCGGGCAGCACCACGGAGGCGCTGTCCGCCTCGGTATCCAGCACCAACCGGACGGTGGTGCCCCGCTCCACCGCGTGGGCGCGGGCCCTCGCGTGGAGCGCCTCGTAGGTCTTCTGCGCCTGATCGGCCGCGACACGCTGCTGGGCCGTGCCGAGCGCCCGCGACACCAACGTGAGCAACGCCGCGGCGACCACGATGGTCACCGCGAGCTCGATGATGGTGAAGCCGGCTCGTCGGGTCCTGGACACCGCGTTCACGTCCGAGAGGGAGGGGTTGCGAGAAAGTGCACGTGATCGCTCGGGTGGGGTGCCAGTTCCATGCCACCTTCCGGGCCCCATATTGTGGCCCCTCACCCCTGAGGGAAAGCCCTTTCGTGCGCACTTCCTGCCGCCCCGCGGCAAACTTTGCCGCTCCTCCGCCGATGGCGGCCCAGAGAGGCCGACCCGCAAGGGCTCAGTGGACGGACCAACCCGGACGACCGAGCGACAGGGCACCTCCGAGACGCCCCGATCGCGCGAGGGCCGACAGCACGTCGTACGCTGCGCACGGCCGTGCGGAGAACCGCGACGAGGGCGCGACGTGAAGCGCGCCCCCCACGCGCGCCACCCCTTCCATCTCGGAACCGTCCGTTAGCGTGAGATCGCCCGCGACGAGCAGCACCCCTCGGAAGGTGACGCCACTCAGGACGAGGTCTCCTGCGACGAGCACGAGCCCCTGTCCGACGCCGGCGCCGACGTGCAGGTCTCCCGGAGCCGTGGCCGAGGCAAGGCGATCCCCGCACGGGCCGTCAGGCTCGGTCGGGTCCCCCCAGTTCCACGCATCCGACACGCACACGCCGCCCGATACGACCGGCTGGGGCGAGCCCGAAGTCGCGGGCAGCGGAATCAGGGCCTCGACCAGCGCCGACCCCGCCAGCCGTCCGAGCCCCGGCGGCGCGAATGCCGTCACCGTGTCGTGCGCTGGGCGGACCGCCAGCGGCGGGCGCCCCGACGCGCCCGGCAACACCTCGGACTCGCAGCTTTCGATCGGTGGGGGTACGACGCGCGCCAGCGTTTCGCCCTCCGGCCACACACCCACCTCAGCCGCCAGCGGCAGGCTCGCGATCCGTACCGCAGGGTCCAGCACCCAGGCGAACCCGGCGGCCCGCGCGTGCCCCACCGAGTCGACCGATGCCTCGACCAACGCGACCTCGCGCGAGAGCGGCCGTACCTCGATCGTCGCCCGCCCACCCTCGAACGACTCGCGTCGGAGGGTCGTGGTGTCCGGCAGCCGATCCAGCGCCGCCACTTCGCGCGCCGCCAGTCCGGAGGCGGCCACGCGCGCCTGACGTACCGTCCAGACCACCCCGGCCGCGCGCCTTTGCTCGCGCAGGAGCACGAGCAGGCCGTGCGTGAGCACCGTCATCGCGACCAGGAGCAGGAGCACGGCGACCAGGACGAACCCGCGGCGGCCCGAGGCGGTCATCGCGGGCCACTCCAGACGAAGACCCGTGCCCGCGCCGACACGCCCGGCGCCCCCAGACGCAGCTCCGGCGCAACGCCTCCGGCATCGAACGACGACGCCGACGGATCGAGCACCGCGGCCGTGAGGGGCTGCCGCCCGCCGGCGCCACGGCGGTACCGCAGCGCGTCGTCCACCGAGTACTCGCCGCGTTCGAACACGCGCGCGGCGACCAGCGGGGCGGGCACCCACCCGCTCGACACGCCCGAGGCCTCCCAGTCCAGCCGAATCGCCGTATCGCCGCACGCCGGGGCTCCGTCGACCGGGCCCGGCGCCCCCGCCGCCGCCAACAA
>CBFGQV010000391.1:0-3084 GCA_965651045.1 uncultured bacterium | reverse complement strand
AGCAGCGCGTCGAGCGCGGCCGGCCCCAGGTCCTGGACCGAGGTGCCGGGCGGGTAGTCGAGGTGGCGAAATTCCACCGTCAGGCCCCGTCGGCAACCAGGTCGAGCACGTCGGCCGCAAGGCGCTGCGACGCCTGCACGACATTGGCCCAGTCTCGCCAGCGGGCGTCGAGCTCGCGGTAGTGCGCGAGGTCCACGTTCGAGAGGTCGTAGGGGGCGGGCTCGGCCATCTGGCGCGCGAGCTGAGTCGCGACCCGACGGCCGTCGGGCCCGATCTGGTCTTCGTAGTACGTGTCGAGCTCGGCGACCACGCGCGCCGCCCGGTGTCGGCCCAGCCGGTCAGCCAACGCCACCACGTCGAGGTAGTCGCGGGTGGCGTTGCGGCGTAGCACGAGCCAGGCCTTCACACGCAGAATCTCTTCGAGCGTCGGAACCGTCAGGCGCCGACCTCGCAGGTGGAACTCCTCGACCTCCAGGGGGCGCCGGCGAATGAGCTGGCGAACGCCGGTCTCCACGCCGTCGAGGCTGCCCAGAATGAGCACCGGTCGGCGAACGCGTGCGGTCACCCACCCATCCGTCGCTTCGAGGGCGGCCAACACCTCGTCGAAGCGCTCCTTCAGGTCGGTGAGAACGTGATCGTCGTCGAGTGAGACCCGATGCCCGGCGTGATGCGCCGCCGCGGATCCCCCCACCAGCACGGCATCAGGAAGCAGCTCCTGAAGGCGCGCGGCGGCCTGGAGCACGGCCTCGAATCGCGGATGTTCGACCATGGCCGGAACCTGCCCAGAGAAATATGCCGTTCAATCACTTTATAGCTTCAGATCACTTGTCACAAGAGCGCTGCGGTCAACGCCTCTCCCCAAGCGCCCGCTCGACCGCCCTTTGCCCGCCCACCACCGGCAACGCGAGCGAGGTGCCCGCCAGGTCGACGGTCAGCTCCGTACCCGGATCCGGGTGGAGCGTGAACTCGCGGTCGGTCGACATGATCATCAGGCCGATGCGCTGGCCGGCTTCGATCACCTGGTCGTCGGGCTGCAGGTCGAAGGTCAGCTCGTAGAACTGCCCGGGCACGAGCGGCTCGCTCGCGCTCGGCGACGCGTGATTCTGCGGGTCGGCCCAGCCACGCGTGACCACACCGCCCCGGGGCGTGCGGCCCTCGGTCCAGGGCAGCGACACGACCCAGACCGACAGGTTGGCGGCCGGCGCGCTCGAGGCGAGCCGGATCGTGACGCGGGGGGTGCCGGACACGTGCACCGCGTCGGCCAGCTCCGGCGTCGCGTACATGAGACGGTGCTCGGTCCATTCGGCGCGGGCGAGGGTCGCGCCGTCGAACGAGAAGTTGTCGACCAGCGTCTCGGTGCCGTGGCCGGGCGAGACCCCCAGGCCACCGACCTGCTCACCCCCCGCCGTCGGACGCAACGTCACGGGTGCCGCTTCGGGATGCGGATAATCCGCGTACGGCGTCGGCGACTGCCGGTCGTCTCCCTCGCGGACGATCCACGCCCTGGGGTCGCTCTCGACGCCGTTCTCGACGTTCCACAGGTACCGGGTGAACCACCGGTTCATCAGCTCCATCGGCGGAGCGCCGCCGTGGCCGCCCTGGTGGAAGTACGCCTGCACCGGCACGCCCTGCCGCTTCAGGGTCTCGTAGACGCGCACCGAATGCTCGGGCATGACGTTCCAGTCGTTGAACGCGTGCGCCATGAGCGTGGCCGCCGTGACGCCCTCGAGCTCGGACTGCAGGTCGCGCGTCGCCCAGAAGTCGTTGTAGTCACCCGTGACACGGTCCTGGCCGGCGCGCAGCTCGCCGTCGCGCACGTTCGCGTCGCACCACGCGCGCCGCGACGGATCGCCGCTGTTCACGAAGTCGTAGAGCACGTCGACGTCTTCGCCGGGGTACCCGCCGGGATTCCGCACCAGCCCGTTCGAGCGGTAGTACCGGTAGTACGACGTGTTCGGGGCCACCGGAATGATCGCCTCGAGCCCCTCGACCCCTGTCGCCGCCGCCGCCACCGGAATCGTGCCGTTGTACGAAGTGCCGGTCATGCCGACCCGGCCGCTCGCCCAGTCCGCCACGACCTCCTGGTCGCCGTCGGCCGTCGTGAAGCCGCGCGCGCGCCCGTTCAGCCAGTCGATCACGGCCTTGGGGGCCCGGGCCTCGACCGGCCCACCCACGGTCGGACAGCCCTGCGACAGCCCCGTGCCCGGCGCCGACGAGTGAACGACCGCGAAGCCGCGCGGCACCCAGTCCTGGACGAGCGAATTCGAGATGCCCGGCCGGGCGCGCGTCTCGGCAGGGGGCGCCGGGTTCCGCTCCGGCACCTCACCACCCACCTCCTGCCGCACCGGCCAGAAGTAGTCCGAGATGCCCGCCGTTCCGGCGAAGTACGGGCTCGACTCGTAGATGACCGGCACCCTGATGCCCTCGGCCCCGGCCTGGCGCGGGCGCACCACCGCCACGTGCAGCCGGTCGGGCGCGCCGTCGCCGTCCGAGTCGAAGTCGGCCTCGACCCAGAGCTCCTCACGAATCCAGGCGCTCGAGTCCTGGAGGGCGGGAACGATCTGGGCCTGCCCGTTCTCGATGAGCGGAAGCGTGAGGCCGGCTTGTTGGGCCTCCAGATGGGTAGAGGGCAGCGCCGTCAGGGTGACGGCGAGAACGGTGGCGGCCGAGGCTCGAAGTCGCATGGTAGTATTTCCTTGATCAGGGAGCTCGTCTCTACCGCGCCAACATGCCGAGCATGCGCGCGAAATCACCGAAGCCGTCGCGGTCCGGGTCGTACTCGGGCCCGCCATGGATCATGCGCACGCCGACCAGCCGCGCCTCGGGCAAGATGACCAGGTACTGGCCGAGGTAGCCCGACGCAACGGCACCTCCGTCGTCCGTCAGCCACCACAGCAGACCCGCCGACGCATTGTGCTCGGAGCCCGGCGACAGGCTCTCGTCGAACCACGACGCCTCGATGAGCTGCTCGCCCTTCCACGCGCCCCGCTGCAGCACGAGCTGGCCGAGCGTGGCCAGGTCTTCCGGGAGAATCTGCAGCCCCGCCATGCCGTGCGGGTTGCCCGCGTCGTCGAGGCTCCAGGT
>CBFGQV010000390.1:0-3117 GCA_965651045.1 uncultured bacterium | reverse complement strand
CGACGGCGCCCCGCGCGCGGCGCACCGCGTACTCCTCGTCGAGATCGCCCAGCACGGCGTCGCGCTCGTCGGGCGGCAGCACGCGCGAGAGAATCCAGCGGGCGAGCACCCTCAGCCCTCGTCCAGAACGCCCTGCAGGCCGTCCCACATCGAGAGCCAGTCGCGCCGCGCGGCACGAAGCACCTCGAGGCCCGGGTCCGTCACCGCGTAGAACTTCCGGGCCCGCCCTCCGCGCTCGGGCCGTGCCTCACCCATGCGCGACTCGAGCAGCCCTTTGCGCTCGAGTCGGCGAAGCGCCACGTACACGGCGGGCCTCAGCACCGCGCGGTCCGTGCGTCGCCGGATCTCGGCGAGCACCGGCACACCGTACGCGCCCGTGCCCAGGTGCAGCACGGCCAGCAGCACCATCTGCTCGAACTCGCCCGCGGTCTCGTCGCTCATGGCCCTTCGCCCCTGCGCTCGGGTGGCCTCGCTCGTGCCACTCCGGAGATCCCCTACGACGTGCTGTAAACGATGTTTCAGAAACTGTGTTTACACCATCGGACAGGCGTCGACGGGTGAAGGTTGCAACCCTACGGGCCGAGCGCCCCAATGGGGATGACGGCAACGCCGTCGGCGCGTACGTAGCCGAGCCCTGGGCCGACGATCACTCCCAGCACGCACGGTTCGCCACATTTCGACGTGTCTACGCGTTCCGCGAACCTGAGACGGGTGTTCGCCGCCCACAGTCATGCATAGAAAAGCAATGCTCACGTACAGAGGAAAGCAATGCACGGGTGAACGCTCTGGGCCCGATATGCGTATCTTCCTTCAATGAACGACGAACGCCGCTACGACGAAGACGAGGTCCGGCGCATCTTCGCGCTCGCGACCGACGAGGAGGCCTCGGGGGGTGTCGAGCCCGGTTCGCGCGCCGAGCCCGGTACGTCGACCGGTCAGGGCATGACGCTCGCCGAGCTCGAAGACATCGGCCAGGAGGTGGGGATTCCGTCCGGGCTCGTCGCCCGTGCTGCGCGGGCGCTGGACGCGCCGGAAGGGGGGCAGGTCGGTCCGGTCCGGGGCAGGGGGCCGCTCGAGCCGGCAGGCGCCGAGTTCCAGCGCATCGTGGGATTGCCGGTCGGCGTCGAGCACCAGGTGCGGCTCGATCGGAACCTGACCGACGACGAGTGGGCCCAGCTCGTGATGGACGTGAGGCGGCGCTTCGGCGCGCCCGGCCGGCTCGAGAGTGCGGGTGCCATGCGCGAGTGGCGGAACGGCAACCTGCACGTCTCGCTCGTGCCGTCGGGCGAGGGCGCCGTGCTCTCGATGGGCACGCGCAAGGGCAACGCCGGCCCGTTCGCGGGCATCGCCGGATTCTTCCTCACCTTCGCCACCGTCCTGCTCGTCGTCATGGTGCTCACCGGCGAGATCGCCGAGGCGGGCGCCATCATGGCCCCCGCCATCATCGGCGCGATGGCGCTCGGTGCGCTCGGCGTGAACGTGCTCGGGCTGCCGCCGTGGGCGCGGCGGCGCGCGGCGCAGATGGAGGGCATCGGCGAGTTGGCGCAGGAGCTCGCGGCGCGGCCGCGTGGCGCTGGGGGAGAGCTGCCGCCGGGGTGATTCCTCAACACCCTGCTAGGGCCCGAGGAGGTCGGCGGGGACCACGGCGATCCCGTCGTTGCGCCGGAAGGCGTACGGGCCCGTGGTCACCACCACCGCATCGAGCAGGTCGTCGCCAATCTTGCCCTGCAGCCAACGCAGGTGCTTGACGTCGTCGTCGCCGATGGTACGCGCCAGCTTGACTTCGATCGCAAGGACGCGCTTGTCCGAGCGCTCCACGACGAGGTCGATCTCGTGACGCCCGTTTTTCGTCCTAAGGTGTCCGACATCGGCCTCGGCGGACTGGGCGTAGACTCGGACGCTCTGGGTCACGAGCGACTCGAAGAGATGGCCGAGCAGGGTTCCGTCCCTCGGCATCTCGAGACCAGCGTCGTCGCCTGCGAGAAGAGTCTCCGGGGTGACTCCCAGAAGCGACGCAGCCAGGGCCGGATCGGCCAGATGATGCTTGTCGGGACGTGCGAGGCGCGCGATCGGATTCCGGGAAGGAAGCCAGGCGGAAACAGGATCGAGCAGCCATAACCGCTCCAGCACGGAGCGGTACGCCAGGACGCTGTCGCGGGTCGGTTTGGAGCCTTCGCCCGACGTGGCGGCGTCACGAATCGTCTCCAGCGTCGCCGTCGTCGCGGACGCGGCGGCATAGGCTCTCATCCAGCGAAGCAGGAGCTCCGGATCGCGCACGGCGTACCCGAGTTCCTTGAAGTCCTTGTCGACGACACGGGCGAGGTAGCTCTCGATCTGGGCCCGGTGCGCGCGGCCGCCGAGGGTGCGGATGGCCGGGAAGCCCGAAGCGACGATCTCTGTGACCACGTCGTCCAGGGTGAGGGACGACTCACCGTCGATCGTGCCACGCTCACCCCGAAGCAGGGCCGCGAGGCTCACGGTCGGGGTGCCGAGCCCCCGCTCGGCGAGGCTGAGGGGACGCATGCGAACCCGGACGATTCGCCCGGCCCCGGAGTGCGTCTCGGGACTCTCTGGATTCGCCGAGCCCGTGAGCAGGAATCGATTGGGGCGGGGATCCCGGTCGACGGCCCGTCGGACAAGGTCCCAAGACTCGGGGACGCGCTGCCACTCGTCGATGAGAATCGGCCCCTCGCCGCCCACCAGTCGCGCCGGATCGGCGGCGGCGATCTGTCGCTGCGCCGGGTCATCCAGCTCGTGGACGGTTCTCGCCCGTTGAAGCGCCGTGGCCGTCTTTCCAACGGCCTTGGGCCCCTCCAGCGCGACGGCGGAGACTCCGTTCAGGAGCTCGTCCAGCTCTTCGTCGACGATCCTGGAAAGATACATGGTATTCGTCCGTCAGAGAATTTCTACTCGACGCCTGGACCATATAATACTCGACACAGGGACCATACACAAGTCGACATTCGGACCACACATGCCTGTGTCAAGAAACCTGAAGCCGGGCGCACCATCGCCTCGCCCTACTCCAGCGCGAGGTCGTGAGGTAAACTACTCCCCCCGAGCCGGTAGCTCAGCTGGCAGAGCAACGGACTTTTAATCCGTAGGTCGTGGGTTCGA
>CBFGQV010000389.1:0-3132 GCA_965651045.1 uncultured bacterium | reverse complement strand
CACCCTCCCGGACGCCCATGCCCCACCCGCTCCCGCCCGGCCTTTATGATGCGGTCATCGATCGGCGGCTCCGCCGGCTGATCGCCGCGCTGGACCAGGGCGAGCACGTGGTGGACGAGGCCGCGCTCGACCCGGCCGACGTTCCGGACCGCGTGAGCCGCCTGTTCGCCGAGGTGCTCCGGAACGGACTCGAGAGCGTCTCGAAGCCCGAGGACCGCGCGAAGCTCGTGGCCATGCTCCGGCAGGTGCTCACCGACGCGCAGACCGGCCTGCTCGAAGAAGGCGAGCTCGAGCTGGACGCCCCCGAGCGGCCCGCGCGCCTGCTCGAGATCCGCCCCAGACGCGCCGGGGTCGGCGAGACCCAATCCACCCGCCGCCCCACCACGCCGCTCGCCGACTCGGCGCTGCTCATGAATGCGCCCGGCGAGCCGGCGCTCGCGCAGGAGCTCCAGGCCGAGCTGGCCTCGGCGGATCGCGTCGACCTGCTCATCGCCTTCGTGAAGTGGAGCGGCATTCGGCTCGTCGAGGAGCCGATCAAGGAGCTGATCCACAAGCGGGGCGGCCGGGTGCGCGTGCTCACGACTACGTACACGGGCGCGAGCGACGCCAACGCGCTCAAGGCCCTGGCCGAGTGGGGCGCCGACGTGCGCATCTCGTACGACAACCGCCGCACGCGCCTGCACGCCAAGGCCTGGGTCTTCCACCGCCACTCGGGCGCGACCACGGCCTACATCGGCTCGTCGAACCTGAGCAGCTCGGCGCTGCTCGAGGGGCTCGAGTGGAACGTGCGGCTCGCCGCGCTCGAGTCGCCGAGCCTGCTCGAGAAGATCTCGGCGGCCTTCGAGTCACACTGGGAGAGCGAGGAGTTCCGCCCCTTCGACCCGGCCGACGCCGAGCAGGTCGAGTTCGTGCGAAGAGAGCTCGACCGCGCGCGGGGCGCCGGTGGGCCCGGCCCGATCGTCTCGTTCTTCGACCTGAAGCCGCACGGATTCCAGCACGCGATGCTCGACGCGCTCGAGGCCGAGCGCCAGCACGGGCACCTGCGCACCCTGGTCGTCGCACCGACGGGCGTCGGCAAGACCATGGTCGCGGCCTTCGACTACGCGCGCATCGCCCCGCCGAAGCCGCGGCTGCTCTTCGTCGCGCATCGCGAGCGCCTGCTCGACCAGAGCCTCACGACCTTCCGCCACGTGCTCAAGGACGGCACGTTCGGCGAGAAGCTCGTGGGGGGCCACGTGCCCCGTGAGGGGGATCACGTCTTCGCCTCGATCCAGTCGCTCACGAATCGCATCGACGAGCTGGACCCCGAGCACTACGAGTTCGTGATCGTCGACGAGTTCCACCACGCCGAGGCGCCGACCTACGAACGGCTGCTGGAGAAGCTCAACCCACGCTGGCTCGTGGGCCTCACCGCCACCCCCGAGCGCCACGACGGCCGCGACGTCCGCCGCTGGTTCGACGGCCGCACCGCGTACGAGATGCGGCTCTGGCGCGCCCTGGACCTCGGGCTGCTCGCGCCGTTCCACTACTTCGGCATTCACGACGGCCAGGACCTGAGCCACGTGCGCTTCACGCGCGGCCGCTACGACGAGGCCGAGCTCAGCCGCATCTTCACGGGCAACGACGCGCGGGTGCGCCTGGTGGTGAAGGAGCTCTACCGCGTCGTGGGGGATCCCCTGGAGATGCGAGCCTTGGGCTTCTGCGTGTCGGTCGCCCACGCGCGCTTCATGGCCGACCGGTTCACCGAGGCCGGCATCGCGAGCGCGTCGGTCACGGGGGATTCCTCGCGGGAAGAGCGCGAAGCCGCGATCCGCGACCTGGAAGAGGGCCGACTCAAGGTGCTCTTCACGGTGGATCTCTTCAACGAGGGCGTCGACATTCCGAGCGTCGACACCGTGCTGTTTCTGCGGCCCACCGAATCGGCGACGGTCTTCCTGCAGCAGCTCGGCCGCGGCCTCAGGCTCCACGACGGCAAACCCTGCCTCACCGTACTCGACTTCATCGGCAACGCGCACCAGAACTTCCGCTTCGACCTGCGCTACCGCGCCCTGCTCGGCGGCACGGCGAAGCAGATCCGCGAGCAGATCGAAGAGGACTTTCCGTTTCTGCCGCCCGGCTGCGCCATGCGCCTGGACCGGGTGGCGCGCGAGACGGTGCTCCAGAACATCGCCGCGATCACGACGGACGGCGTCCGCTGGCTCTCGCAAGAGCTCCGCGCGCTCGGCCCCGACACGACGCTCGCCCAGTTCCTCGAGCAGACCGGCACCGAGCCGATCGAGCTCTACGACGGCACCCGGCGGAGCTTCACCTGGCTCAAGGATCACGCGTTCGGGAATCCCCACTGGGAGAAGGCCCGCCAGAAGCGCTTCGCCCGCCTCGCCGCCCTGCTCCACACCACCGACGACGAGCGACTGAGCGCGTACCGGCAGGTGCTCGAGGGCGAGCTACCCGACGACCCGCGCTCCCGCCGCCTGGCCCTCATGCTCTGGACCGCGTTCTTCGACCGCGAGCCGGTGGCCGAGGTCGAACAGAACCTGGGGGATCTCCGGGCCGACGCCGAGTTCGTGGCCGAGATGCGCGAGCTGATCGACTACCTGGACGACCAGCGCCGCGACGTGCAGCACCCGTGGGTGAACGCGCACGGGGCCCCGCTGGCGATCCACGGGCGGTACCGGCGGGAAGAAGTATTGGCGGCCCTGGAAATCACGCGGAACGGCAAGATCCCGCGCGTGCAGGCGGGCGTGTTCTACGACCCCGACCGCAACACCGACCTGCTCTTCGTGACGCTCCAGAAGACCGAGCGGGGCTTCTCACCCAAGACGATGTACCGCGACCACGCCATCTCGCCCCGCATCTTCCACTGGGAATCGCAGCACACGGCCCACGCGGAGACACCGACGGGCAAGCGGTACATCGACGGCACGTCACAGGTGCTGCTGTTCGTGCGGCAGCATCAGAGGCTGCCGAACGGGCTTGCCGAGCCGTTCGTGTTCCTGGGGCCGGCGAAGCTCAGGTCGTGGAAGGGTGGGCGGCCGATGCAGATCGAGTGGGACCTGCAGCATGCGATGCCGGGCGGGCTGTATGAGCGGGCGGCGGTGTTGGCACGGTGAGTTCTGACGGGTCGGTGTGGGC
>CBFGQV010000388.1:0-3133 GCA_965651045.1 uncultured bacterium | reverse complement strand
GCCCGTCTATTCGACGATCACGACGCCCATCATGCCGGCGGGTTCGTGCGGCACGCAGGTGTAGCGGTAGGTGCCCGCGACCGTGAAGGTGTGCCGGAACACGGCGCCGGGTGCGAGGTCGCCGCTGTCGAACGGCTCGGCTCCGTCGGGCAGGAGCACATTGGCGCGCTGGAAGGCACGCTCCGGATCGGCCGTCACGGTGTGGAGCAGGTCGGAAGCGTTGCGCCACTCGACGGTCTCGCCCACCGCCACGCGAATCGTGTCGGGCAGGAACCGCAGCCGATTGTCCATCTCGACGACGGCCGCCGGCGCGGCCGCCGCGCCGCCCCCTGTAGGAGTCGCGGCGGCGCGTGAATCCCCCGAACTCTCGCCGAAGTAGCGCGAGAAGGTGAAGGGCACGGTGAACTCGAAGCCCCAGCGCGCGTCGCCTGCGCCGATCGAGGCCCCCTGGAGCGTGCCCGTGTTGGCGCTCGACACGTGGAGCGACACCGAGTGCGGGGTATAGGGGATCTCCATCTGGAGTCCGGCACCCCACACGGCGTCGGACTCCGAGGCCCCGAGCAGCCCCGCCACGTCGGCGCCGAGCGCGACATGGCGCGAAAGCCGCACGACGGCCGATCCCGCGAGCGCGAACTCGCTCTCCGCGTCGGCGAAGGCCTGAAACGCGCGTCCCGCGGCCGTCAGGCGAAGCGGGCCGAACGCCCGGGACAGGGCGAGCTCGGCGTCGACGCTGCCCGCAGCGCGATTGTGGGCGAGTTGGACCCCGAGGTCGACCGATGCGCCCCGCGCGTCGTCGAGCGGCGCCCAGCGCGCGAAGAGCTCGAGCTCGTTGGGCGTGCCCGGCACCAGCAGCGAGCTCGTGCCGTACCGCGCGCCGACATCGAGGCGCCACGGCAGGCCGGTGGCGAAGAGGAAGGTCGGGCTGTTGAACACCTTCCGCGTCGGTGGGTCGGTGACGTCGAACCGATGCACGAAGTGGAAGTGCATGCGGCCGGGCTCGGCCGTCCAGACGCCCTCGACGTTCGGGCTGCGCTCGAGCGCCGATTGGGCACCGAGCCCCCCCGCCGCCATGGCCGTGGCCGCGGCGGCGAGGAGGGTCGCGATGATGCCCCGCCTCATTCGACGATCACCCGTCCGCGCATGTTCGACGACAGATGCGGCTCGCAGTAGTACTCGTACGTGCCGGGCTGGTCGAAGGTGAAGGTGAAGGTGTCACCCGTGCCCCCGAGGGTGGCGGAGGTCCAGGCCGAGTGTCCGTCGGGGGTGACGGTATGCAGCATCGCGCTGGTGCTCCGCCAACGCACCGTGGTGCCCGCCTCGATCGTGAGCTCGGCGGGCGAGAAGGTCAGGTTGTCGCGCACCTCGATCTCGACGACCTCGCCGCCTTCCGACGCGAGCGCGAAGGAGAGCTGCGCGGTCTGGCCGGCGGTCACCGAGGCGGACTTCCGGGCCTGCTCGCCCGTGGGCACGACGGCTCCCGAAGGGGGCACCACCTCCACCTCGCGCGCGCCGGGGTCGAGGTTGCTGAAGGTCGTGGTGCCGTCGTTGCCGGTGGTCTGGGTGGCGGTGGCCGTGCTGCCGCCGGCGTCGTAGAGGCGGACCGTTACGCCCGAGGTGTTGGCGCCGTCGACCGTGACGGCTGCGCGGAGCGAGCCCGTCGTCGGGGGATCGGTCGTGCCGCCGCCGTTGTCGTCTCCTCCGCAGGCGGAGACCGCGAAGGCGCACGCAGCGGCCAGGGTGAGGGCGAGAGGGTGTCGCGAACGAAGGTGGGAGTACATACGCAGACCTCGTGTGCTTGAAGGTTGAACGGCTCGAACAGAGGCAATCTATTCGAGTCGATTCAACAGCACAACGAGTTCTGCGATGTCGTTATGACGCTCTCAGGCCCTTACTTGATGTCGATTCGTCTTCGACAGCAGGTCGAGGACGGGGGGCCGGCGTGACCTCTTTGGCCGTGGTGAGCGCGATCGTGGTCTTGGTCGACGCAACCGGCGGCAGGCGCTGGATCTTCTCGTCGAGCAGCTTTCCGAGTTCGATCGTGTCGCGCACGCGCACCTTCAGGAAGAAGCAGTCCTGCCCCACGACCCGGTGCACCTCGAGCACCTCGGGAATCGCCGTGAGCATCTCCGCCGTCTCCTTCGCCCGGGCGCCCTCGCCCGTCTGCACGGACACGAACGCGAGCAGACCCTGATCCACCGCGCCGGGGTCGAGGTGCGCGTGATATCCCTGGATCACGCCTTCGGCCTCGAGCTTGCGAATGCGTTGGAAGATGGCCGACGGCGCGAGCCCGACGTCGCGCGCGATGGCGGCGTTCGAGATGCGCGCGTCGTCGCGCAGGAGTTCGAGAATGCGAAGGTCGATGTCGTCGAGCACGGTTCTTCTTCTCCGGGTCGGACCGGGTGGCCGGGCGCCGACCACCTCGTTCAAGATACCAGTCTGGCGCCCGCGTGCGCACGGTCGAGGCCGACAACGGCCCGACGGAGCGTCTCGACCACGGCCGTGAAGACGGCGGCGTCGACCCGTTCGGCGTCGTCCGTCGGACGGTGGTAGTCGGGGTGATCGGACACGCCGAAGTAGAGGAAGGGAATGCCCTCTCGATGAAACGCCGCGTGGTCGGATGCGTTCACCCAATTGTCCGAGCCGCGGTCGGCGGCCGTGTCGTGTCCGAACCGCACGAACACGGGCGCCTGGGCCTCGACGCCCTCGACGATCGGGCGAAGCGCGGGGTATTGGGCCGTGCCGACCGCCCAGAGCTCGCCGTCCGTCCGCGACACCATGTCGAAGTTGACGTTGAGAACCACCTGATCGAGCGGAACCGGGGGCTCGGCCACCCACCGGCGGGCGCCGCGCAGGCCTCCCTCTTCGGCGTCCAGGAACACGACGAAGACCGAATGACGGGGCGCCGACCGAGCGAGCGTCTCTGCGATCTGGAGGAGCGCGCTCACGCCCGACGCGTTGTCGTCGGCGCCGTTGAAGATCGCGCCGTCGACCGTGCCCATGTGATCGTAGTGGGCGGTGAGCACGATGTAGCGGTCGGCGTACTCGGTGCCCCGGATACGCGCGTAGAGGTTGACGGCATCCGCCTCGCCGTCGCGGCGCTCGACCGCGAAGGTGTCGGCCTCGACCGCGAGGC
>CBFGQV010000387.1:0-3135 GCA_965651045.1 uncultured bacterium | reverse complement strand
CGGCGAGGCCGGCATCGACCGGGCACGCGCCGTCGGGGCCTCGGTCGTCCTGACCGCGGACTGCGGCACCGTCGCGAACGAGGCCGTTCGGCGCGCATCGTCGCTCGGGCTCGACGTGATCGTCACGGACCACCACACGCCGGGCCCCGAGCTGCCTCCGGCGGTCGCCGTGGTGAATCCGCAGCGGGCCGACTGCGGCTACCCGGAGTCGGCGCTTTGCGGCGCCGGCGTGGCCTTCAAGGTCGTTCAGGCGCTGGCGTCACGGCGTGGCGTGACGCTCGACGACCTGCTGCCCGACCTCGACCTGGTCGCGCTCGCGACCGTGGCCGACCTGGTGCCGTTGGGCGGCGAGAACCGCACCCTCGTGCGCTTCGGGCTGCGGGCCCTGGCAGACACGAAGCGTCCGGGCCTCGTGGCGCTGCTCGAGAGCAGCGGCCTGGGCCGCGCGCGCCTCGAGGCGGGGCGGGTCGGGTTCGTGCTCGCCCCGCGCCTGAACGCCGTCGGGCGTCTGGGCGATGCCGCCGACGCGCTTCGTCTGCTTCTCACCGACGATCCCGACGAGGCCCGGCGCATGGCCGCCGCCGCCGAGGACACGAACCGTGCCCGGCAGGACGAGGACCGCCGCACCCTCGACGAGGCGATCGAGGAACTCGAGCGGACCTTCGATCCGGAGGTGGACTACGGCGTCGTGCTCGCCCGCGAAGGTTGGCACCCCGGAGTCATCGGCATCGTCGCGTCGCGCGTCGTCGAACGCGTTCATCGGCCCGCCGTGCTCGTCGCGCTGAAGAACGGCCGTGCGCGCGGAAGCGCCCGCTCGATTCCGGGCTTCCATCTGTACGACGCGCTCCACGCCTGTTCGGAGCACCTCGACCGCTTCGGCGGCCACCGGCAGGCGGCCGGCATGGACCTTTCCGCGGCGGCGGTGCCGTCCTTTCGGGAAGCGTTCAACCAGGAGGCCCGTGCGCGGCTCGAGGGCGCCGAACTCCGCCCCGAACTCCGCATCGACCTCGAGCTCTCGCTGGGCGAGGCGGACCTGCAACTCGCCGATCTCTTCGCCTACCTGGGGCCGCACGGCATCGGGAATCCCCGTCCGATCTTCATGGCCCGGAACCTCGCGGTCCGGGGCCGGCCGCGCGTCGTCGGCCAGGGGCACCTCAAGGTCGAGCTCGAGCAGGACGGCACCACGCTTCCCGCCATCGGCTTCGGCCTGGCCGAGCGGCACCCCCCCGAACGGCTCGAGGGGGGGCGGGTCGACGCAGCCTTTCAACTGCAGGCCAACGAATACCGCGGGCGGCGCAGCGCTCAGCTCCGGCTCCTCGACCTGCGGACGACCGACGACCGGTGAGAATCGTCGCCGGACGCTGGCGGGGCCGCCGTCTGGCGCCTCTCAAGGGCCGAAACGTGCGCCCGACCTCGGACCGCGTGCGCGAGGCCTGGATGTCCGCCATGGGCGGAAGCTTTCGGGGCGAGCGCGTGCTCGACCTCTTCGCGGGGTCGGGTGCGTTGGGCCTCGAGTGCCTGAGCCGCGGGGCCGAGCACTGCACCTTCGTCGAGCGCGCGGCCTCGTCTCTGGCGGTGCTTCGCGCCAACGTCGAGCGCCTGGGCGCGGCCGAACAGTGCACGATCGTGCGGGGCGACGCGCTGGCCTTCGCCCGCTCGGCGGACCCCGCCGCCTACGACCTGGCGCTGGCCGATCCGCCCTACGGCCTCGGGCTGGCGGCCGCGCTCTTCGACGCCTTCGACCGACGGCCCTTTGCGCGGGAGCTCTGGGTCGAGCATCGTAGCGACGAGGCCATGCCCGCGCTCGACGGCCTCACCGCCCGTCGGTACGGCGACACCACCGTCAGCCACCTCGAACGCACCCCCGACCCAGGACCACCGGACCCATGAACGCCAAACGGCCTCTCGTCGCCGTCTACCCGGGATCCTTCGACCCCATCACGCGAGGGCACGAAGACATCGCCCGACGTTCGCTGCGCTTCGCCGATCGGGTGATCGTCGCGGTGGCCCACACCGCGACGCAGAAGAAGAAGGCGCTCTTCGACGTCGACGAGCGTCTCGAAATGCTCCGCGAGGTGTTCGGCGACGAACCGCGCGTCGAGTGCGTGGCGTTCGAGGGACTGCTCGTGGACTTCTGCCGCGCCCGGGACGCCCACTTCGTAATTCGCGGGCTCCGCGCCGTGTCCGATTTCGAGTACGAGTTCCAGATGGCGCAGATGAACCAGGAGCTCTGGCCGGAGCTGGAGACCCTCTTCCTCACGCCCGACGTGGACTACTCGTTCCTGTCGGCGTCGCTCGTGCGCGAGGTCGCCCGCCTCGGCGGCGACGTCGGGGCCTTCGTCTCTCCACCCGTGCTCGCGCGTCTGAACCGTGCGTTCGGCCGCGAAGGATGAGCGCACCAGAACAGACCCCGGGGGATTTCCGGGCCGGCATTCGCGAGCGTGCTCGGGCCGCGGGGCGGACCGTCGTGCTGCCCGAGGGAGACGATCCGCGCACCTGGGCGGCCGTGGCGGAGATCGTCGGGGAGCGCCTCCTCACGCCGGTCGTGATCGGGCCACCCGACGCGGTCCGCGCCGGAATCGCGAGCTGCGGCATCGACCCGGACGGGGTGGCCGTGCACGATCCGGACGCCGACGCCGAGCGCTATGGACGGGCGCTCCACGAGCGCCGCGCGCACAGGGGCATGTCGCTCGACGACGCCATCGCGCACGCCCGGGCACCGGTCATGCGGGGTGCGCTCATGCTCGCCCTTGGCGAGGTTGACGGGTCCGTTGCAGGCGCCCGGCACACGACCGCCGACGTGCTGCGGGCGGCGTTCTGGTGCGTGGGGCCGGAGCCCGGCATCAGGACGGTCTCGTCGTCGTTCTACATGGTGGTGCGCGACTTCCGGGGTGAGGGAACCGAGGTCCTCACCTACACCGACGCGGCGGTCGTGCCCGACCCATCCGCCGAACAGCTCGCCGACATCGCGGTGGCCGCCGCCGACCAGCGGCGGCGGGTGGTGGGCGACGAGCCGCGGCTCGCGTTCCTCTCCTATGCCACGCGCGGCAGCGCCAACGGGCCTTCGGTGCACAGGGTGCGCGAAGCCGTGGCCAGGTTCCGCGAGCGTCGGCCCGACGTGGCCGCCGACGGCGA
>CBFGQV010000386.1:0-3143 GCA_965651045.1 uncultured bacterium | reverse complement strand
CCGCCCCCGCCACCACGGAGCCGACCGCCTTGTCCGGACGCCTGACCCTCGTGACCATGATTCTGCTCGGCGTGCTGCTGGGCCTCGGGGGATTCACCTTCGTGTATGCGAAGGGCTATTCGTACCTGTCGAACGACCCGTCGGTGTGCGGCAACTGCCACATCATGGACGAGCACCTCGACGCCTGGAACAAGTCGAGCCACAAGGCGGTCGCCACCTGCAACGACTGCCACACGCCGCACTCGTTCCCGGCCAAGTACGTGGTCAAGGCCCGGAACGGCTTCTGGCACTCGTTCTACTTCACCACCGGCCGTTTTCCGGACCCGCTCCGGATCACGCCGCCGAACCACGAGGTCACCGAAGGGGCGTGCCGCTACTGCCACACGTCGATCACCGCAGCGATCGATCCGGCGGGTAGCGCACATGATGGAGCGAGCGTGAACGGAGAGGCCTTCACCTGCACCCGCTGCCACCGGTACGTGGGGCACCTGGTGCGATGAATGAGGAACGCAACATGACCGAATCAGACCAGGCTCCCGCCCGCCGCCGGTTCGGCTCGGGCTGGCTCGTCGCCGCGGCGCTGGGCGCGGCTCTCGGCACCCTCGCCGTCGCCGCGCTCCTCACCAACATCTTCGAGCGGCAGGTCGAGGCGAGGAACCCGTTCTACCGGGTCGTCGAGCTTCACGACAGCCTCACCGATCCGGCGGTCTGGGGCGAGAACTTCCCGCTGCAGTACGACGACTACATGCGCACGGTCGATCAGACACGGACGCGCTACGGGGGCAGCGAGGCCATGGTGCGCGAGCCCACGCTCGACGACCCGCGGGCGGTGGTGTCGCAGTCGCGCCTCGACGAAGACCCGAGGCTGCGCGAGTTCTGGGCCGGCTACGCCTTCGCCGAAGACTTCCGGGAGGAGCGCGGGCACGCCTACATGTTCTCCGATCAGGTCTTCACCCGGCGGCAGGACGTCGCCCCCCAGCCGGGAACCTGCCTCCACTGCCACGCCTCGGTCTACGTGCCGTACAAACGGATCGGCAACGGCGACCTGATGGCCGGGTGGGAAGCCGCCAACCAGATGACCTACGATTCGGCGGCGGCCTTCGCCGAGCATCCGGTGTCGTGCATCGACTGCCACGATCCCGAGACGATGGCGCTCCGCGTCACACGGCCGGGATTCCTGAACGGCATTCGTGAGCTCAAGGCACTCGAGGGTCTCGACGACTACGACGTGAACCGTGACGCGACGCGGCAGGAGATGCGCACCTACGTCTGCGGGCAGTGCCACGTCGAGTACTACTTCCAGGGGCCCGAGAAGCGGCTCGTATACCCCTGGGCACGAGGGCTGCTCGCCGACAGCATTCTGGCCTACTACCAGGACAACGGGCACGTCGACTGGACCCACGCGACCAGCGGCGCACCGACCCTCAAGGCGCAGCACCCGGAGTTCGAGCTCTACAATCAGGGCATTCATGCCCGGAGCGGCGTCGCGTGCGCGGACTGCCACATGCCGTTCAAGCGGGTCGGCGCGATGAAGATCAGCGACCACTGGGTGCGGAGCCCGGTCCTGAACCTCTCGAACGCCTGCCAGACGTGTCACACCTGGCCGGAAGAGGAGCTGCGCGCGCGGGTCTACCAGATTCAGGACCGCACCTACGAGATGCGCGGGGTCGCGCTCGACGCCGTACTCGAGCTCACGAACGACATCGCGGCTGCGGCCGACGCCGGCCGGACCGACGAAGAACTCGCTGAGGCGCGTGACTTCCAGCGGCAGGCGCAGTTCCTGACGGACTTCATCGAGGCCGAGAACTCAATGGGGTTCCACGCCCCCCAGGAAGCGATGCGGATTCTGGCCCGCGCCATCGACTTCGCGCGCCGGGGCCAGAACGCACTCCGTGCCGCCCCCGTGCCCTGAGTCCCGGGCCGTCGCGGTCTGGGCGCTCATGGGAGTCGCGGCCGTTCTCGGTTGGGCCGCGTGGCGGTTGGGCGCCCGGGGGCTCGCCGTGGTGCGCGAAGGGCTGACGCCGACCCAGTGGCAGGTGCTGGCGGTCCTGGTCCTCGCCTTCGTGATCGGCGAGGGCGTGGTCGCGCTGCAGCGGCGCTGGCTGCCGAAGGTCGCCGGCCGGGCGGCCATGCTTTCGTCGCGCGCCCCGATCGCCCTACGCGTCGCCGCTCCGGCGCACGCCTTCGGACTCGTCGGCGTGCCGATGCGTGTCGCCGTTCGGGCGTGGCTCGGCGTGGCGGCCGTCGTTCTGGCGGTCCTCGCCGTGCGCGCGCTCCCCGACCCGTGGCGCGGCATGATCGACCTCGCGGTGGCCGCCGCACTGGCGTGGGGCGCCGTCGCGGCGCTCTCGATCGGCGTCCGCCTCCTGCGCGGTACAACGCAATCGTTGCCGACCGGGCCCGGCGCGTGAAAGGTTGGGGTCCCACGCGCGGCTCGACCGATCCCTCTGACGGAGTCGAACATGACCAAGCTCTGGACCTTCACCCGACGCGGCACGTACGCGGCACTCGCCGCCGCGACGCTGCTCCTTCCGACGGCGGCGGCGGCGCAAGACGCGGGCGCCGCGGGCCTCGACGGCGCCCGCATGCTGTACGAGATGGTTCGCGGGCACATCATGACCACCGCGAACGAGGCCACCGACGACCTGCTCGCGTACCGTCCGACCGCGGAGGTCCGCACGCTCGGTGAGCTTCTCGGGCACATCGGCAACGCGTCGTACGCGTTCTGCAGCGCGGCGCTGGGCGAGGACTCGCCGGCCACCGGCAACCTCGAAGAGGCCCCGGACAAGGCCGCGCTGGTCGCCGGGCTGACCGCGGGCTTCGCGTACTGCGACCGCGCCTACGCGGAGCTGTCGGGCGCGCGCCTCGCCGAACCCGTGTCGCTTTTCGGCATCAACAGCACCCGGGTGGGTGTGCTCATCTTCAACGCCTCGCACGACTGGGAGCACTACGGCAACATCGTGACCTACCTGCGCATGAACGGCATCGTGCCGCCCTCCTCACGCGGAGGCATGTAGGCCGTTGCCTGGGGATTCGCAGTCGGGCCCCGTCGTCGCCCTGACGACGGGGCTCCTGCTCGCCATCGCGGCCGCGTCGGGCAGCCCCGCGAGCCTTGGCGCACAGGCTCTCGCGGCAGACTCGAC
>CBFGQV010000385.1:0-3159 GCA_965651045.1 uncultured bacterium | reverse complement strand
GGGGGCGCGAAGTGACCGTGGTCGTCGAAGACGGGGCCCGTCGCCTCGCAGAAGAGACGCTTACGCTCGGGGGCGACGACGAACCGGCCGTCGCGCGCGTTCGCTTCGCACTGGACGAGGCCGGTCCCCGCCGGATCCGCTTCCGCGTGCCCGCGCTCGAAGGCGAGGCGGTGGTCGAGAACAATGTGCGCGACGTGGCGCTCGAGGTGCGGGAGCGGCGTGAGAAGATTCTCTACTTCGAGGGCGAGCCGCGCTTCGAGGTCAAGTTCCTGCGTCGCGCGGTGGCCGACGACCCGAACCTGCAGATCGTGGTGCTGCAACGCACCGCCGACAACAAGTTCCTGCGCCTCGACGTCGACGACTCCGACGAGCTCGCCGGCGGCTTTCCGCAGACCCGAGAGGAACTCTTCCGGTACCGTGGCGTGATTCTGGGCAGCGTCGAGGCGAGCTTCTTCACGCACGACCAGCTCCAGATGCTCGCCGACTTCGTGTCGCAGCGGGGCGGCGGCCTGCTCGCGCTCGGCGGGCGTCTCGCCTTCGCCGAAGGGGGATTCGCGAACACGGCGCTCGCCGAGGTGCTGCCGATCTACATGGAAGAGCCCGCTCCCGACCCGCGTGAGGCCTTCGTCGAACTCGACGTCCGCCCGACGCTGGCGGGCCGCACGCACCCCGCCGCGCAGCTTCGCACCTCGGGTGAGACCCCGGCCGAAGCCTGGGACTCGCTGCCGCCGCTTTCCGCCCTGAACCGCGTCGTCCGCGTGAAGCCGGGCGCTACGACGCTTCTCTCCGGCCAGGCGCCCGACGGTGAGCGGGTCGTGCTCGCGCACCACCGCTACGGCCGAGGCCGCGCGCTCGCGCTGCCGGTCCAGGACACCTGGCTCTGGCAGATGCACGCCGACGTGCCGCTCGACGACACGAGCCACGAGGTCTTCTGGCAGCAGCTCCTGCGCTGGATGGTCGAGGGCGTGCCCGAGCTGGTCGAGCTCCGGGCCGACCGCGAGCGCGCCGAGCCCGGCGAGGCGATCCGCCTCTCGACGACCGTCCTCGACTCGGCCTACGTCGAGGTCAACGACGCGCGGGTCGAGGCCATTGCGGCCAACGCCGCGGGCGAGACGCACACCGTTCCGCTCACCTGGAGCGTCGACGCCGACGGCGTCTACCAGGGGGATCTCCGTCTCGACACCCCCGGCGACTGGACGGTGTCCGTCCAGGCGACCCGCGACGGCCTCACCCTCGGGCTCGACGACCTGCACCTCAGGGTCGGCCCGAGCGACGCCGAGTACTTCGACGCGGGGCTTCGCGCACAGACGCTGCGGCGCCTCGCCGAAGAGACCGGCGGCCGCTACTACACGCCGGCCGACGTGGACCGTCTGGCCGAAGACCTGACCGTGACCGGCGCGGGCGTCACGCTGACCGAGCAACGTGACCTCTGGGACATGCCGGCGATCTTCCTGCTCCTGCTCGGGCTGATCGCCGGTGAGTGGGGCTTCCGCCGGGTGCGGGGGCTGGTATGACGCACACGGGTACGATGCTCTCGACCGTCGCCGCATGCGCGCTGGCCACCGCCGCGAGTCTCGGGGCGCCGCCGCACGCCGCGGCGCAGGAGCGGCACGTGGTGATCGTGGTGGGGCTCGGCGGCGCCGACGAGTTCCGGGACCGCTTTCTGGGGTGGGCGCTCGACCTCCGGAACGCGGCGGTCGAACGCTACGGGGTCGCGCCGGGCAACGCATTGATCCTGGCCGAAGACCCGACGATGGACGCCGCGGTCTGGGACCGCTCCAGCCGCGAGGCCGTGACGACCACGCTTCAGGACGTCGCCGGGCGCGCCGGCCCCGACGACCGCGTGCTCCTGGTGCTGATCGGCCACGGCACCTTCCGCGACGGCGAGGCACGGTTCAACCTGCCGGGCCCCGACCTCACGACGGCCGAGCTCGGCGCGCTGCTCGACGCGCTCCCGACCGACCGGGTGGCGGTGGTGAACACCGCGAGCGCGAGCGGCCCGTACGTCGAGGCGCTGGCCGCGCCCGGCAGAATCGTGATCACGGCCACGCGTACCGGAGGCGAACGCAACGAGACGCGCTTCGGCGGCCACTTCACGGGCGCGTTCCTGGACGACGCGGCCGACCTCGACCGCAACGGCACGGTGTCGCTGCTCGAGGCCTTCCAGTACGCCCGCTCCGAGACCGAGCGCGCGTACGAAGACGCCAACCTGCTCCTCACCGAGCACGCCATGCTCGACGACGACGGCGACGGGCAGGGCACCCTCGAGCCGGGTCCCGACACGACCGACGGCGCGCTCGCCGCGGCGTTCACGCTGGGCACGGCGGGGGCGAGGGGGGTGGCCGCGGCCGAGCGGCCCGCCGGTGCTGAGCGCGGCGTACCGGCCGACACCGCGCTCGCGCGGCTCTACCGCGAACGTGAGGCGCTCGAGGGCCGGGTCGCCGAACTGCGCCAGCGCCGCGCGTCGATGGAGCCCGCCGAGTACGACCGCGCGCTCGAGACGCTGCTGCTCGAACTGGCCGAGCTCAGCGTTGAGATTCGCGCGCGAGAAGGGGGCGGCCGATGAGGTGGACGCTGGCCCCCGTCGTCGCCCTTCTCCTGGCCGTCACGGCCGGGCACGTGGCCGCACAGCAGTCCGGGCTCGAGGGCGCTCGGGCCTCCTGGCGGGCGGGCGACTACGACGCCGCCGAAGCTGCCCTGCGCACCCTGACGCGGGCGGGCGACGCGACCGCCGACGCGCTTCGCGCCCACGCCCGTCTGCTGGTCGAGCGCGGGCGCGCGGACGAAGCGATCGAGCTCCTGTCGGCGCGCGCGAACCCCGCGGTCGCGGTCGCGTACGGCGAGGCGCTCCTGGCCCGCGGGCGCTGGGACGAGGCCGAGCGGGCGCTCCGCGAGGTGGTCGAGAGTGGCGGCGCCGAGGCGAGCCTCGCGAGGCTCCACCTCGGGGAACTGCTGATCCAACGCGGCCGCCGCGATGAGGCGATGCGCCTCTTCGACGGCTTCATCGACCTCTACAACCGCGGCGGCGCGCGAACCTCGACCGACCTCCTCGCCGTCGGCCAGGCGGTGGCACACCTCGGGCGGGCCACTCCGGTGCTCTTCCAGGACGCGCTCCGCGCGCTCGACGAGGCGGCCGCGGCCGACCCCACCGACCCGCGC
>CBFGQV010000384.1:0-3164 GCA_965651045.1 uncultured bacterium | reverse complement strand
CCATGCTCGCGCGCTCGTCGTCCGACAGCACGGCCGACGGCGCCTCTTCGAAGAGCTTCTGATGCCGGCGCTGGACGGAGCACTCGCGTTCGCCGAGGTGGAGCACCCGACCCTCGGAATCCCCCAGGACCTGGATTTCGATGTGGCGCGGGCGCGCGAGGTAGCGTTCGAGGTAGACCGCGCCGTCGCCGAACGCGGCCAGAGCCTCGCGCGACGCCGCCTCGAAGGCCCGCGCGAGCCCCGCCTCGGTCTCGACGACGCGCATGCCCTTGCCGCCCCCGCCGGCCGATGCCTTGAGCAGCACCGGGAACCCGAGGTCGCGCGCCGCTTCGAGGGCCGCGTCGGCGTCGAGCACCGGATCGACCAGCCCCGGCACGATCGGCACGCCCGCCTCCTGCATGCGTCGGCGCGCCTCGGTCTTGTCGCCCATGGCGTCGATCGTGTCGGCGGTCGGGCCCACGAAGACCAGCCCCGCCTCGGCCACCGCGCGCGCGAACGGGGCCCGCTCGGCCAGGAAGCCGTACCCGGGGTGGATCGCACCCGCCCCGCTGCGGCGCGCCGCCTCGACGATGCGATCGATGCGGAGGTAGCTCTCCGACGCGGCGGCCGGCCCGATCGGCACGGCCTCGTCGGCCATCGCGACGTGGGGCGCGTGCCGGTCCGCATCGGAGTACACGGCGATCGAGCGCAGCCCGAGGTCCCGGCAGGCCCGGATGATGCGGACGGCGATCTCACCGCGATTCGCCACCAGTACGCTGTCGAACACGTCGCCGCCCCGCGCGAGGTCTCGTTGGGCCGCGGTAGGTCGCTACACGAACCCCGCGGCGGACCGCGAAATGTGGCCCGCCGCGGGGGTGGTGTAAAGGAAGCCTGATGTACCGGGGCAGGCGTCAGCGCCGCCGGCCCAGGACCTCGATCTCCTCGCCCCGCCGGAGGATTCGAATGCGCATCTCCTCGTCGGCGTCGTACGAGCGAAGAATGCGGAGCGCCTGCTCGGCGTCTTCGACCTCGCGTCCGTCGATGGCCAGGACCACGTCGCCCGCCCGGAGCCCCAGCGTCGAGCCCTCGGCGACCTCGGCCGCGAGCGCGCCCCGGTCGCTGCCGAAATACTCGCCGAGCTCGGGGTTCACATCGACGAACTCCACACCCCCGACGCAGCTGCGAAAGCCCATGACCCAGACGTTGCCGCGCACCGAGCCGCTCGACGAGCCGACCGCGAAACAGGGGTCGCCGGTGCGCCCGAACGGCTCGGCCAGGCGAAGCGAGTCCAGCTCGAGCGACCACGCCCGGCCCTCGCCCTCGGGCAGCCGGAACCGATACACGCCGGGGCCCTCTTGCCGCCACCGCTCGCCTCGCGCGAGCGCTTCGAGTTCACCCCGCATGCGTTCGGTTCCCTCGCGCAGCCCCTGGAGCCGTACCTCGACCCCGTCGTCCAGGCCGAAGACCGAGACGCCGGTGGCGCGCTCGGGAGTGACCGTCACGGTGCGCCGGCGCCCGTCTCGCAGGATCTCGAACTCGACGGGCTCGTCGGGCTCAAGGCCGGCGACGAGGCGCTGGAAGCGCTGCACGGGGACCGATTGGTCGAGGTCCAGCCGCCGCTCGACGTCCCGGTCCTCGAGCGCATCGAACACGCTCCGACCGCCGACCGCGACCACCACGTCGCCCGCCTCGAGTCCCGCCTCGTCCGCGGGGCTTCCGTCGCGCACCTGCTCGATGCGCGCGCCCTGGCGGTCCACCTCGTCGTCCTGCGAGACGCTGATGATGACGCCGATCATCGCCCGGCGCGCGAACATTCCCGTCGCGACCGTCGGCTCGAGCGAGAAGGTGCGCAGACACCGGCAGTTCTCGATCTCGTTGCCGTCGCGGTCGACGCAGCGGCACTCGGTCCTCTCCTGCGGATCCGGCTGCTGCGCGGCGAGCGCGCCATGGCTCGAGCCCACCGCCGCCGCGAGCAGGGCCACCACCGCCAGAGCGCTCGCCCACCGTCTCTTCCTCGTCGTGCTCTCCATCGTGATTCCACCGTCACAAGCCCGGGTGCCCGAAGCCGTGAAGGCCCGGGGGCGGCGCGTGCGTTCGTGCCGCCGACCGATACGATGCGGGGCAGCGCGCCGGGGGTTGCCGCGCGGCACGCCACGGGCCCCTCAGAGCGGAATGTTGCCGTGCTTGCGAAGGGGATTCCGGTCGCGCTTGTTCTGAAGCATGTCGAGCGCCGAGACGAGGCGGGCTCGGGTCTCGCGCGGGTCGATCACGTCGTCGACGAACCCGCGCGCGGCGGCGACGTAGGGGTGCGCGAGCCGCTCGCGATACTCCTCGATACGCGCCTCGGTGGCGGCCTCGGGGTCTTCGGCCTCGGCGATCTCGCGTCGGTAGAGAATTTCGACCGCACCCTTGGGCCCCATGACGGCGATCTCGGCCGTCGGCCAGGCGAGGTTGAGGTCGCCCCGGATGTGCTTGGAGTTCATGACGTCGTACGCCCCGCCGTACGCCTTGCGGGTGATGACGGTCACCTTGGGTACGGTCGCCTCGGCGAAGGCGTAGAGAAGCTTGGCGCCGTGACGAATGATGCCCCCGTGCTCCTGGTCGACGCCCGGCAGAAAGCCCGGCACGTCTTCGAGCACCACCAGCGGCACGTTGAAGGCGTCGCAGAAGCGGACGAAGCGCGCGCCCTTGTCCGAGGCGTCGATGTCGAGCACACCGGCGAGAACGGCGGGCTGGTTCGCCACGATGCCCACGGCGTGTCCGCCGAGATGGGCGAAGCCGACGATCAGGTTTCCGGCAAAGGCGGCGTGGACCTCGTAGAACCGGCCCTCGTCTACGAGGCACCCTATGACATCATGCATGTCATAGGGCTTGTTGGGGTTGTCTGGAATCAGTTCCAGCAATTTCTCGTCGGCGCGGTCGGCCGGGTCGTCCGTCTCGCGCGCCGGCGGCAGCTCGGCGTTGTTCTGCGGAATGTAGCGGAACAGCTCGCGCACGCGCTCGAGGCACTCGGGCTCGGAATCCAGCGCGAAGTGGGCGACGCCGCTCTTCGAGGCGTGGACGTCGGCGCCCCCGAGCCCCTCCATGTCGATCTCCTCGTGGGTGACCGTCTTCACCACGTTGGGCCCCGTCACGAACATGTAGCTCGTGCCTCGCACCATGTAGACGAAGTCGGTGATCGCCGG
>CBFGQV010000383.1:0-3170 GCA_965651045.1 uncultured bacterium | reverse complement strand
TCTGCGCTTCCAGCCACGACCGTTCGTCACCCACGAGCATCAGCGAGACGATCATACCGACTCTCCTCCTCGGTGCCCGGGCACCACGTAGTCTACTCGCTATCGCAGGTTAGGACACAGAACCGGGACGCGCAAGCGTCGAGGAATCGCGCCTCACGGTCTCGGCGTGGGTCCGTCGGGCCCTGCGGGAGGCGCGCTCGCCGTCACCACGACCCGGCACGGTGAACGAGCCGCAGGTCGAGTACGGCCCGCCGAACGAAGGCCTGCCCCGCGGCGTGCGCGTCGAACTGGAGTTGGACGAGGCCCTTCGGGCTGGTGCGTAGGCCGTAAGCCTGAGGTGCGCTCGACGCCTTCTGATTCAGTTGGCGCTGGGCTAGTTTTCAGAGGCCGATGTCTTGGAATCAATGGAGTCTCGCTTGCCTGATCGCGCCGCGTACCCTACTCGAAGGCTTCGTCTGGGCGAGCCGGAGCCCGACGACACGGCCGACCTTTCCCCCGCCCACCGACTCGCCATGGTGTGGCCCCTCACGCTCCAGGCGTGGGTCTTCAAGGGTCTGAGGCATGAACCGCGACTTTCTCGACATGTTGTCCGCGTTGTCCGACGCGGGAGCTGAGTTCCTGATCGTCGGCGCTCACGCCGTGGCGGTTCACGCTAGGCCGCGGGCAACGGGAGACCTGGACGTGGCTTGGCGGAACCGTGTGGAGATCATGCTCGGAGACCTCGAAGCCGACGTGTAGAGGCCAACCCATGGATCCCCACGAGGGCCGCGCACGTACGAAGGTCAACATTCCTCGAACCCGAGACGCATCGATGCCCAAGAGACTGCTCTCCGCACTCGCGCTGGCCCTGGCTCTGCTGATCGCGCGCGCGCCCGCGCACGAGGTCCACGCGCAGGCCACCGTCGGGCCCGTGCTGGCCTATCACAACGACTTCGACTTCGGGCTCGGGGGATTCGTGGCGGTTCCCATTCCCGATTTCGCCGAAGGGCTGAGCCTCGTGGCGGACCTGGGCATCTTCTTTCCGGGCGACGGAGCGGGGGTCGACGTCAGCTACTTCGAGGTGAACGGCGGCGTGATCTACCGGTTCGCGGTCGACAGCGACGTCGTGTCGCCCTTCGCGCTCGGCGGGCTCAACATCGCGCGCCTCTCGGTCGACGACGAAGGCGCCGGCCCGGGCCCCGGCCCCGGCCGCTCGAGCCACACCGACCTGGGCCTCAACCTCGGCGGCGGCGTGACCTTTCTGAACGCGGGCGCCGTGCGGCCTTCGGTGGGCATGAAGATCGAGCTCAGCGGGGGCGACGGCTTCGTGCTCTTCGGCGCGTTGGGATTTCCGCTCGGCTGAGGGCGCGGCGCGTCCGGCTCAGCGCCCCTCCAGTTCGAGCCGCACGACCTCGGCCCACTGATGGCCCACGTCGTCTTCGCGCATGGTCAGAAGTCGACCGTCGGGCAGGAACTGGTAGACATTCGCATCCATCGAGCGGAGCGCGAGCACCTGGCCGTCGTCCGGGTCGAGGACCCCGACCACGGTGTTGTGAATGCGGTTCAGCCGCGCCGCATCGAAGTGGAAGGGCGGGAACGGCTGGCCGGGGCGCACCGGCGTCGTCTCCGACCCGTCGGCCGTCGGATCGCGGAGCACGGCGAGGAACCACATCAGCCCCGTCTCGCAGGCTTCGTGCACGCGAAAATCCAGCACCTCGTCGATGGGCACCTCGATGTGCCGCGCGGCGCGCTCGGCCCAGTCGGTGGGCCAGCGTAGCGTGGCATCGAGCTCGCCCCCCGTGCTCCAGCGCTCGACCACCGTGTTCTGGCGCACGGACCAGAAGCCCCCCCGGCACGCCGGTGCCAGGTGTACGGGCCCGCGCGGCGCTTCGGCGTCGAACACGGGGCCCGATCCACCCACGAACTCGCCGCTCTCGAGATCGAAGAGCACCACGGTGCGGTCCGGGGCGTCCGGCAGGGGGGCACGCGGCATGACCACCGCGACCCGATCGTCCAGAATCACCGGATCCGTCACCGGCAGCGGCACGCGCCCGCCGGGCGTGCGGGCGACGAAGTCCCCTTCCGAGTCGAAGGTCTGCACGCCGTTCGCGATGTCCCAGACGACGAGACCTCCGCCCGGCGCATGGGCGAGCCGCCACGATCGCTCGAACTCGCCAGGGCCGTTGCCGCGCCGGCCGGTGATCCCCCGAAACTCGCCGGCCTCGCCGTAGGTCAGAACCCCCGGAAGCGGGAGCGCATCGGAGAGCGCGTAGAACGTGCCGCGCTCCGTCACCGTCACGCGCGGGAGCGCTGCGAGGCTCACGCTGTCGCCCGTGCTGCCGAGTACCACCCTCGACACCTCGACGAGCGAGCAGCTCTCGCATGCGGGTACGGGGTCTACGGTTCGGTCCTCCCGGGCCTCCACGCACGAAGCCAGAGGGAGGGTGGCCAAGGCGGTGGGCAGGAGCCGAAGGCAGCGGCGGGTGATGTTCCGGCGGGCCACGCTAGCCGGCCCTGCCAAGAGGTAGCCGGGCGGGGGCCGCGTAGGCGACGAGCAGGCATGACCTGACACCACGACCAGGCAAGCGCGCAAGCATCGGTGTCGCTTGATCTTGGAAGTACGCCAACAGGCTCACACCACATGCTTGCGGGCAGTCTCCGGAGTGTGGCACGGACGGATCATCGCAGTGCTCAGAATTGCAGAACGCACACCCGGGACCCGGGTTCGCGCCTTGGCAACCTGCGCTGCCTACCCACCAGTGCGCGGGCTGTCCATAGTAGAAGCCCTCGGCGCAGCTTCGGCACCCGCCCTCGATCATCTCGCGGTCGTCGACCGGCGCGTCGGCGACGGCCGCAGCCGCAGGCACAGGAAGCAAGGCGGCCATGCCGAGACCACAGACACACCAGATCACTCGACACACGTTGGCGCTGGGCATCGTTCTCCTCCTTTGTGGGGTGCGAAGGTAGAGCCCTTCTTCAAGAAACCACCCACCCGCTATCGTCCGCAACGCACCATCTGTTGCTTTCCGCCTGATCTGTGGCGGTCGTGCGTGGTGGAGCGCCCGTACATGCGTGTGCGGCGAGTTGCGCCGGTTCGTCCCTCCCGCCCGGCGCCCGGCCGACAACTCTACAAAGGGCGGCCAGACGAGGCTGTTTGTAGAGTTGACCGGCCCCTGGCCGGGTTTTTCGAC
>CBFGQV010000382.1:0-3219 GCA_965651045.1 uncultured bacterium | reverse complement strand
CAAGCGGGCGAAAATTGAAGGTCGATAAAGCTGCGGCGTCAGTCGGTCGGCGGCGCGTGTTCGAAGAAGTCCATGTAGCGCTGGAACCGCTCACGCTGGTCTTCGAGCCAGCCCTCGAATCCCGATTCGACGAGCCCCCGCGACGCGTTCTGCTCGCTCGCCGCCTTCACCGCGAGATCGTTCGCGTACTCGTTGCGCGGGTGTCCGTCGTGTCCGCGAATCCACTCCCAGGTGACTTCGTGGCGCGCCGCCTCGTGGTCGAGGCGCTTCCAGAGGTCGAGGTTTTCGATCGGACCCGCCTTTCGCTTCCAGCCTCTCGCCTTCCAGCCCGGCAGCCACTCGCGCATGCCCTTGACCAGGTATTGGCTGTCGGAAACGAAATGCACGCGGCAGGGGCGCTTGAGCAGGCGGAGCGGTTCGAGCGCGCTCCGAATGGCCATGCGGTTGTTGGTCGTGTCCGGCTCGGCCAGCCAGAAGTCGCGCCGAAGCCAGGCACCGTCCTTCCAGAACTCGACCAGGCCGGCGGCTCCGCCCGGGCTCTGGCGGTCGCGGAACTGATTGCCGAGGCACGACTCGTCGGCGTGGATGTGGACGGTGGGGCGGTCGGACTCGGAAGGCATGCGGGCGCTCGGTGGTTCGTCGGCGGTTCACGGTCGTCGCAAGGTAGCGCGCGTGCCCGGCATGGGAAGACCAGGGCCCCCACTGCGCTCACATCGCTTGACCAGACGAGGCTCGGGTCTACCTTTCTCGCGCACCCACCCCAGCCCGGAGGTTCCTCTGAAGTCCGCCTATCTGCTCCTCGAAGACGGCCGGCGTTTCGATGGCATCGCGCTCGGTGCGCCCGGCCCGACGTTGGGTGAGGTCGTGTTCAACACGAGCATGGCGGGCTATCAGGAGATCCTTACGGATCCGTCCTATACGGGCCAGCTCGTGACGATGACCTACCCCCTGCAGGGGAACTACGGGCTTAACGACGAAGACGAGGAGTCGGACGGGCCGAAGGCCGCCGGCTTCATCGTGCGCGAAGCCTCGCGCATGACCTCGTCCTGGCGAGGCAAGGAAACCCTCGACGCCTATCTGGCGCGGCACGGCGTGACGGGAATCGCCGACGTCGACACTCGTGCGCTCACCCGGCACATTCGTTCGCACGGCGCCATGCGTGGCGCCATCGCGCCCGCGTCGTCCGACGCCGACGCGATGCTCGAGCGGGTGCTCGCGCACCCCCGCATGGAAGGGCTCGACCTGGCGTGCGGCGCGTCGACCGATCGCAGGTACGAAGTGCCCGCGGTCGGCGAGGAGCGCTTCCACGTGCTCGCCTACGACTACGGAGTGAAGGCCCACTCGCCGCGGCTGCTCGCCGAGCGCGGGTGCCGGGTCACGGTGATTCCGGGCACGACCACGGCCGACGAGATCATGGCTGAAGCGCCCGACGGCCTCTTCGTCTCGAACGGGCCGGGCGATCCGGCGGCCGTCGAGAACGCGCGGGAGGCGATCGTGCGGCTCGCCGAGGCCGACGTGCCGGTCTTCGGCATCTGCCTGGGGCATCAGCTGATCGCGCGCGCCTTCGGGGGGCGGACCTACAAGCTGCCTTTCGGGCACCACGGCGGGAACCACCCGGTCAAGCACCTCGACCGGGGCACGGTCGAGATCACGGCGCAGAACCATGGGTTCGCGGTCGTGGCCGGCGACGACCGCCGGATCGAGGGAGCCCCCGAACTGCGGGTCACGCACCTGAACCTCTACGACGGCACGGTCGAAGGTCTCGAGCACACCGCCCGACCCGTCTTCTCGGTTCAGTATCACCCCGAGGCGGCGCCCGGACCGCACGACAGCCGGTACCTTTTTGATCGCTTCATCGAGCTGATGGCTTCGCGCCAACGCGCGGGAGCCGGCTCCCGGCCTTGACGCCCGTCGCGGTCGCAGGTTACGGTGGCTCGGGGATCGCGGCCACGCTCCCCGGCAGGCTTCAACGCTCCCTTCACGGCTCGCTACGGTACGGAGGCACGGCATGACGAAGGCGGATCTGGTCGAACAGGTGGCCGAGGCCATCGGACCGGGCGTGACCAAGAAGGACTGCGCACTGGTGGTCGATGCCTTCCTGAACGCCGTGAAGCGCGCGCTTCAGAGCGGCGAGCACATCGAGATTCGCGGGTTCGGCACCTTCAAGGTCCGGCGACGGAAGACACGTCAGGCGAGGAATCCCCGGACGGGCGAGACGGTGAAGGTGCCGGCGCGCATGGTACCGGTCTTCAAGCCGTCCAAGCAGCTCCGCTCCAAGGTCTCCAAGGCGAACCGCGACCAGCTCTGAGTCCGGGGGACTGCCCCGGGGGGCAGGTCTCTCCATCTCGCCGGGGTGCGCGCGTGGCCACGCCGCTCACCCCGGCGAATGTCGTTTCTAACGTTCCCGCAGCGTGGGGCATCGCACGAGGTAGTGAGCGACCCAGACGGACACGACCCGGACCGCGCCCTTCTCGAACGCCTGAGAACCGGCGATCGATCGGCGCTCGAGGGCCTGCTCGTGCGACATCAGGAGCGGGCCTACCGGGTGGCGATCGGCATCGTTCGTGACCCGGACGACGCCGCCGACGCGGTCCAGAGCGCCTTCGTGAAAGCGATCCGGGGCATCGACGGGTTCCGGTCCGACGCGCGGTTCGGAACGTGGTTCCTGAGCATCGTGATCAACGAGGCGCGCGGTGGCCTTCGCCGACAGGGCCGCCGACGCGAGCAGGCGCTCGACGGCCTGCCCGAGCCGGCGGCGCACGAGCTCGACGCGGCCGAGCGGACCGTCGTGCGTGACGAGGCCGCCAGGGCGCGACGGGCGCTGGCGGAGCTGCCCGAGAAGCAGCGGCTGGCGGTGCTGCTCCGGGTCGACGAAGGGCTGAGCTTCCGGGAGGTCGCGGCGGCGACCGGGTCGACCGAGGGCGCGGCGAGGGTGAACTATCATCACGGCATTCGCCGCTTGCGGCGCATGCTCGACGACGAGGAGGGCGCATGAACATCGACGGTTGCGGCGATCCGGCTCGCGACCTGCTGCCCGAGGTGGTGGCCGGGAGCGCGAGCGGGCCCGACGAGGCCCGGGTGCGCGCGCACGTCGAGGCCTGCACCGCGTGCGCCGACGAGCTACGGCTGCTCGCCGACTTGCGGGCGTCGCGGCCGGCGCTGCCCGACACGCTGGCCGAGCGCATCGGGGTGGGCGTGCGCGAGGGCCTCGAGTCCACG
>CBFGQV010000381.1:0-3220 GCA_965651045.1 uncultured bacterium | reverse complement strand
CACGACCCCTGCCGAGCACGAAGGCGCGAGGGCCCGCGCGGCGCGCTCGACGAGGGGCACGCCGTCCAGCACGGCGCGCGCCTTGGGCGAGCCGAAGCGGCGGCTCTGCCCGCCGACCAGAACCGCACCCAGGAGGCGCGTCATGGTCCTCCACCCACGCGGGCCTCGCCCGCGTACACGTTGAAGCCGCCGTCGCGGGTGAACCCCGCGAGCGTCATGCCGAAGCGGCGGGCGAGGTCGACCGCGAGGCTCGAGGGTGCGCCCACCGCGATCACCGCGGGCACGCCCGCCGCGAGCGCCTTCTGCAGGATCTCGAACGAGGCGCGGCCGCTCACCACGAGCGCGTGCTCGAGGAGCGGCACCCGGCCCTCGAGAAACGCCTGGCCCACGACCTTGTCGACCGCGTTGTGGCGACCGACGTCCTCACGCGCGAGCCAGACCTCGCCGCTCGCATCGACCAGGCCCGCCGCGTGCAGGCCGCCGGTGCGGTCGAAGTCGCGCTGCGCCCCGCGCAGGCGTTCGGGCAGCGCCGCGACCGTGGCGGCGTCGAGCTGGATCGAACCTTCGACCGGAAGCGGCGCGCACCCCTGAAGCTCCACCGCCTCGAGCGACGCCTTGCCGCAGACGCCGCACGACGAGGTCGTGTAGACGTTCCGGCTGAGGCGGTCGAGGTCGACGCCCTCGGCGCTCCGGAGCCGGGCCTCGACGATGTTGTACTGCTGCGGCTCCTGCCGGGACCGGCAGTACGTCAGCTCCTGGAGGTCGGCCGCGGCACGCACCACACCCTCGGTCAGGAGAAACCCGGCCGTCAGCTCGAAGTCGTAGCCGGGCGTGCGCATGGTGACCGCCACGCTCCTGGACGCCCACCCGCCCGGCGCGGGAAGCGCCACGCGCATCTCGAGCGGTTCTTCGATGCTGACCGTGTCGCGCACGCGGGCGGGGGGTGATCCCCGGCGGTGACGCGTGATCGGCACCCGTTCGGTGCTCTTTCGCGCTCGAGCCATCGGCGTCCTGGCGGGTCGTGGAAGGGTGCCCGGATCATGGCGCGCCCGGGGGGGCCGACGCCAGTGGCAGATCACCAGCGCCGGGAGATCTGCAGGTCGAAGGTGAAGTCCACCGACGGCCCCTCGGGCACGAGGTCCTCGGCGAAGCTCACCTGCCAGCCCCACTCGTGGGCCACGCGCCCGGTGGCGCCCAGGACGAGGTTCAGCGGCACCCCGTCGAGTTCGACGGCGTCGAAGTTGCGGCCGTAGGGCGTGCCGCCGATGAGCTGGCCCACGAGGGACACGCCAGGGGTGAGGCGACGCTCGACCCCGAGGCCGGCGATCGCCGCGGCCGGCCGCACGTGCGGCGTCAGGTCGTCGGGCACACCCAGCACGACGATCCCCCCGTGCAGGTGAAGGTGGGTCGGACCCCACGAGCGGCGGAAGGCCAGTTCGACGAGGCCGTCCGCGCGCCCCGTGCCGGCGGCGCGCTCTCCCAGCGGCACCTTGAGGCTCGCCCGCGCGGTCAGCACGTGCCGGTGTCGGGCACCTCCGGCGAGACGGTATGCGCCGTGCAGGACCGGATCTTCGAGCAGCGTTCCCGCGGGCACGGCCACCAGCGACCGGTCTTCGCCGAACGGCGTGACCCTGAGCTCGTACGCGCCGTCCGGGACCTTGTCCCGATCGGCGTTCGGAAACCCGAAGGTGCGGTGGAGTCCCTGGACGAAGGGGTCGAGGAAGCCGCCCCAGTTCGTCTGCGTCGCGAGGGTGAGCCCGACCTCGACCCGCTCGTTCACGCCGTAGCGCACCGCGACCGAGGTCGTGAGCCGCTCGAGGTCGAAGAGAATGTCGTGCGTGCGCGAGCTGCCGAGTTCGAAGATGTTCGAGTAGGCGAACCCCATGTCGACCCGGAACTCGTCGGCTTCGATCAGGTCGGCCGGTTCGCTGACCGGCGTGAGAAAAAGCCGGAAGAAGGGACTCCGTTCGGCGACCCTCAGAGGGCCGAGCGGCCCCCAAGGGTCGAGCGCGTCGGTTGCGGCGCACTCGCCCGCGCACACCGTTCCGGGGGCGGTGGCAGCGCCCTCCGTGTCCTGGGCGCTCAGCGCACCCGCCTGCAGCGCGAAGAAGGCGAGAGCCAGCGGCGCGGCGGCGACGGAGAGCCACGGGCGGGAGCGCGCGGCTCCCGGGGCCCGCGAGATCGGATCGGGTGTGAACACGCGAGAATGGACAGGAAGGGAAATCGGTGCAAGAATGGAAATGTGGCGGGGCGTTCCCGCCCGTCCAACCCCTCTGCCGATTCACTACGACCGACTTCGCCGCGATGCGCTTCGATTCTTCCTCTCTCGGGGGCCCGCTCTCCGAGCCGCTCCGTACGCAGGCCCGCGCCGACACCTGGTTCCGTCTCGAAGGGCCGAACCACGTCGCGGCGCAGTTCTCGGAGCTCGCGCGTCGCGAACTCGAGCTCGCCGCCGAGGGGCTCTGGGTCTCGCCCGGCCCGGCGCTCGACGCCGGCGTTCTCTATGCACGAAGCGCGGTCGACAAGGTGCGACTGCTCGTGCGGCTCGGGCGCGGCGAGATGCCAGAGAAGGCGCGTCGTCGCATCAACCGGCGGCTCAAGGCGCTCGGCCGTGACCTCGCCGAGGCCCGCGATCCCGGCACGCTCGAGGATGTGGTGGAGAGGCTCCGCCAGGGTACCCGCGAACCGCAGCTCCGCGACGGGCTGATGGTGCTCGGTGGCCACCTCGCGGAACGCCGCTACCGGGAGGGCGCAGAGCGGCGGGGTGATCCCGTGCTGAACGAGACCCGGAGCGCGCTCGACCAGCTGCGCGCCGAGGCCCCCGAGTGGCCCTTCCGCGGCGATGGGTTCGACGTCCTCGGCGACGGGCTCGAGCGCGTCTACCGGCGGGGGCACGGCGCCCTCGAGAAAGCCGTCCGACGCCCCTCGCGGAAGCGCACCACACGGCTGATGAAACGGCTCCGGGACCTGGGCTACGCGATGCGGCTGCTCGAGACCACCTGGCCCTCACCGATCGCGGCGCTCGAGCACGCGATCGACCGCGCCACCGGGCGCCTTCAGGAAGCAGGCGAACTCGACCGGCTCACGCGATTGCTCGAGAAAGACGACGAACTCGCCGCCAGCCTTCCGGTCGCCGAGATGCGCGAGCGCGTGGTGGGCCTCGCCGAGCACTTTCGTGCCGAAGCGATCGCCGGCGCGCGCCGCATCTTCGCCGAAGACC
>CBFGQV010000380.1:0-3228 GCA_965651045.1 uncultured bacterium | reverse complement strand
CCGGTCACGTCGATGCGGGGGTGAGACCCTCACGACTCACGACCCCGCGGTCGTCATGCTGACCCCCGGGTCGGTGCGCGCGGCCCGCACCGCCGGTACGGCCGACGCCAGGACGGTCACAACGACGACCAGCGCGGCGGCAGCCGCGAAGGTCCAGGGGTCGGTGGCGCTGACCCCGTACAGGTGGGCCTCGAGCACACGCGAGCCCAGGTAGGCGCCAACGACGCCGACGCCTGCGCCCGCGAGCCCGACGCGAAGCGAGCGTCCGAGCGTCATGCGAAGGATCTCGGGCGGCGCCGCTCCGAGCGCCAGCCGTACGCCGATCTCGCGCACCTGCCGGTGTACGGTGTAGGCCATGACGCCGTAGAGGCCGACCGCGGCGAGCGCGACCGCGAGGACCGCGAACCCGGACATGAGCCATACAAGGAAACGCTGCCCGGCGGTCTGTTCGTCGATGAGCTCGCTGAGGGGCCGCACATCGAAGGGGGGCACGTCGGGTGCCCAGTCCGAGGTGAGGTCGCGAAGGGCCGTACCCACGGTCTCGCCGAGCTCGACGTCGCTGCGCGCCACGAGGCTCAGCATCGGCGGAAAGCGCGGTGTGATCTGATAGACGGAAGAGTACAGGTGGAGACCGCTCGGGCGCGACTCGGCGCCGGGCCCTCCATCGACGACGTCGCCCACCACGCCCACCACCGTGGCGAAGGGGCCGTTCTGCTCGGGCCTCGAGAGCTTGATGCGCTGCCCGAGCGCGGAGCCTTCGAAATAGGTGGCGGCGAAGCGCTGATTGACGACCACCACGAGCTCGGTCTCCTGCGCGTTCCGGTCGGAGGGCGAGAAATCGCGGCCGGTCAACAGCGGAATCCCCATGGTCTCGAAGTAGCCCGGGGTGACCGAGCGCGTGACGACGACCAACCCGTTCGGGTCGAGGCCGGACTCCATGCGGGCCTCGACCGAGACCTCCGCGCCGTTCCAGGCCCCGACCGGGGGCTGGGGGCCGAGCAGCGCCGCCCGTTCGACGCCGGGCACCGCTTGGGCTCGCCGTTGAAGTTCGGCCGCGAAGTCCCAGTACGCCTCGTTCGGCTGGAAGCGCGGCGCCTTGAGATCGAATCGGGCGGTCACGATGCCCCGCGGCTCGAAGCCGAGATCGGAGCCCATGAGCCGCTGGAACCCCTGCACGGTGAGGCCGACGGCCACGACGAGAACCAGCGCGACGGCGACCTGCGCGACCACGAACGCCCGCAGCAGCGCCAGCTTGCCCCGTCCGAGCGGCTGGTCACGGCCTTCGCGCGAGAGCGCGGCGAGGGCCGTGACGCGTGACGCGGCCAACGAGGGTGCCAGCGCCGCCAGCAAGGCGGCAGTCGCGCTGAGGCCCGCCATCGTCGCGACCACACCGAGGTCCAGGGTGGCCCGGGTAAAGCCGGGAAGGCCCACGGCCGCGGCCTCGACGACCGGCCCGATCAGGACACCCGCTCCGACGACCCCGACCGCCGACCCGGCCACCGCCACGACGAGCGCCTCGATCAGCGTGAGGCTGGCGAGGTGCGCCCGTCCTGCCCCGAGTGCGGCGCGGAGTGCGACTTCGTGCGAGCGGGCGGTCCCGCGGGCGAGCAGCAGCGCCGCGAGGTTCGCGGCCGCGATGAGAAGCACGAACCCGGCGGCGCCCCAGAGCAGCAGCAGACGCGGTCGCAGGTCTCCGAAGTAGTACTCGGCGAGGGGCTCCACTGCGACGCCGATCTCGAGGTTCTCCTGCACGTGGCGCTGGCGCAGCTCGGCGGCCCGCGCCTCGAGCTCGAGGGCGGCCTGTTCGATCGTCGTGCCGGGCGCCGCCTTGCCGAGCGCGGCGAGCCACCGGAACTGGCGGTTGGCGAGATAAATGGGGCCGTAGAGGGCGGGTGCCATGGTCATGGGCAACCACAGCTCCGCGTCGTCCGAGACACCCTCGAAGCCCTCGGCGGCGACCCCCACCACCTCGAAGGTACGCCCGTCGAGCTCGATCACGCGGCCGACCACGGCAGGATCGGCGCCGAAGCTCCGAACCCAGAGATCGTACCCGAGCACGACCACCGTGTGCTCGCCTTCCAGGTCCTCTTCCGGGCGCAACAGGCGTCCGACCGCAGGCTCCACGCCGAGAAGCGTGAAATACGCGCTGCCGACGAGCTCGCCCGTCACGTTCTCGCCCTCGCCGTCCGCGAGCAGGTTGAACGAGCGACCCTCGGTGCGGGCGACAAGGCCGTCCAGCCCCCGCGCGTCGCGCGCCAGGTCCTCGATGTCGAGGTAGGACAGCGGGTAGGGCGCCCCGGTGCTCGTCCGCACGCCCGATACCATGATCAGCCGTTCGGGGTCCGGATAAGGCAGTCCGTCGAGCAGTACCGCCTTCACCACACTGAAGACGAGGGCGTTGGCGCCGACCCCCAGGGCCACGGTCGCCACCGCGACCACGGCGAAGCTGCGGCGCCGCACCAGACCGCGCACCGCCCGCCCCATCTCACGTAGCCACGTCATCGTCCACCCCTGTTTCGGTTCTCCTCGGCGGCCGACCTCGTCGGCCTCGTGGTTATCCAATCAAACACCGCCCGCGGCCACCATCAATGTTCGTGGGGCAGACTACAGGACCACGGTGTCGAAGGCATTTTACCAGGGCCGACCTGCGAAGTGCAGGCCGCATCGCGTGAAGAAGATCTCCGGTGAGCCGCAGGCGCGAGGACCTTCGCCGCGCGCGCCCGGTTGCACCGGCTGATGCGAGCGCGTACGATCGCCTGCGAAACGTGCGACTGTTTTCGCTCCCGACTATCGAGGGCCCGGTATCATGGTGAGAGACCTCAACGTGGAAGAGATGATCGAAGCGGAGTTGCAGCGAGATGCGCGTGCCAAGCCGGAGGACCTGCACTTCCTCGCCGGCCGCATCGATCCCTCGCTCGCCGATCTCTCGCTGGCGCAGTTCAAGGCGCGTTTTCTATCGGCGGGCTCGACCTCGGCCGACGCGACGGCTCCGCGAACGCGGAAGCGGCGCAGCCCCGCGAAGCGTTCGTCTCGCAAGAAGAAGGTCACCACCGCGAAGCGTGGCGCGCGCCGGTCACGCCAGACGGCGACGCCCAGCGCCGATGCATCGATGGCGACCGCCCCCCCGGCCAACGGCCTCGAAGCCGAGCGCGTACGCTCCGTCCTGAACCGGTTCGCCCGTGACCTGGCGGCGGCCGAAGAGCCGGGCCAGGTCATCAAGGTGATGGC
>CBFGQV010000379.1:0-3236 GCA_965651045.1 uncultured bacterium | reverse complement strand
TCCCTCGAAGTCGCTGGCCACCGCGGTAGAGCTGCGGCGAACCACAGAGGGAGCGAGAGTTCGGGTCTGAAGGTCTCCGTAACGACGCGGGCCACCACCTCAGGACCGTCGTCTCCGTCCAGGAGCACCGCCGCGCCTCGGAGGACGAGGCGGGTCGCCATGGCCGAGGACTGAGTGCGAGGAAGAATGCATACGAGAGAGAGCCACGGAAACGTCGACCGAATCCAGGTGACCTCGACGGACCGTCGAGGCGTGTCCAAGTGAGGCCTTCCGAGAAGAATGGTGCCAGTGGGTGGACTGAGGTGTGCGCGGCGTGGGCGCCACAAGTGAGACCAATTACTTAGCTTGGTCGTAGCATTGTACGGTGGACGCAGCAAATGGAAGGACCAGTCGCGCTCCTGCGGCGGCCCCTCATGGACCGTAGGCCGGTACCGCGCAATCCGAGCGGGTAGCCAGTCCTGGAAGATGCGGGTGTCTTCCTGTCCTTGCATGAGATGTCCTGGACCCAGTGGCATTGGTGCACGGCTCCTGCATCACTCGCTGCTCCGGCGCTACCAGCCTCACCCACTTGAGCCGATCCTCTGCAGCGCCGCTCAGTGGAGCTCCGAAGCTTGCATACACCTTGCGGCCCGTCCACCTTAGGCGCAAGGATACCAGGGTGTCGCGCTGGTGGACCCCACCGCCGACTACCCGTACTGCCGCTGGCGTACGCGGCCTGTCGATTTCGCCCCGCCTGGAACGACTACCCTCCAGAACGGGGTGGCGAGTCTCGCGACCTCGGGCCCTCGAACCCTCTCCGGCCATGCCCTACGCCTTCCGCTCGCTGCTCCGTGCGCCCGCGTTCTCGTTCCTGGTCGTTCTGACGCTCGCGCTCGGGATCGGCGCGACCACGGCCATGTTCACGGTCTTCCGGGGCGTGCTGCTCCGGCCGCTGCCGCACGACGACGGCGAGGAGATCGTCTACCTGAAGCAGTCGGCCGAGCTCGCGGGCCTGGAAGACGTGAAGTTCTCGGTGCCCGAGATCATCGACTTCCGCGAGGCGGCCACCACGCTGACGGGGTTCGCCGAGTTCTCGGCGATGCCCTTCAACATGCTCGGGCTCGACCGCCCGGTGCAGGTGCAGGCGGGCATCGTGAGCGCCAACTACTTCGAGATCATGGGGCTTCAGCCCGTGCTGGGGCGGGCGATGGGACCGGCCGACGACGGGGCGGCGGCCGACCCGGTCATGGTGCTGGGCTTCGAGTACTGGCAGAACGCGTTCGGGGGCAGCCCGTCGGTGCTGGGCCGTGTGGTGCGCATGAACGGCATGTCGGTCGAGATCGTGGGTGTGCTCGAGCCGGCGCCGCCGTTTCCGGCCGAGACCGAGCTGTTCGTGAACCTCGTGACCAGCCCGCACCACATGGACGCGACCATGGTGCACGGGCGCTCGCACCGCATGACCGACGTCTTCGCGCGGCTCGCGCCGGGCGCCGACCTCGAGCGCGCGGGCGCCGAGCTCGACCGGATCGCCGCCCGCGTCTACGAGCAGCACCCGCAGAACTACGACCGGGCGGCGGGCTACGCGGTGTCGGTCACGCCGCTTCGCGACGCGCTGGTGTCGGACGCGCGCATGACGCTCTACCTGCTCATGGCGGCCGCCGGGCTGGTGCTACTCGTAACCTGCGCCAACGTCGCGAACCTCGTGCTCACGCGTAACATTCGCCGCGAGCGCGAGTTCGCGGTGCGCTGGGCGATGGGCGCCGACCGGGCGCGGCTCCGGCGGGTGCTGCTGGCCGAGACGGGGGTGCTCGCGGCGGCGGGCGCGGTCTTCGGGCTCGCGCTCGCCTACTTGGGGCTCGACCTGCTCGTGGGGTTCGCCGCCCGCTTCACGGCGCGCGCCACCGAGATCACCATGGACCACGGCGTGCTGCTCTTCACCATGGCCGTGGCGGCGGCCGCGGCGTTCGCCTTCGCGTTCGCGCCGGGGCTCCGGTCGCAGGAGCTCGCCGGCGCCGCGCTCACCCGCTCCGGGTCGCGCACCACCGACGGGCGCCGGCGCCTGCAGCGCGGGCTGATCGTCGCACAGGTGGCCGCCAGCGTCACCATGCTGACCGCGGCCGGGCTGCTCGGCCACACGCTGCTCACGCTCGACGCGGTCGACTCGGGGGTCGAGGTCGACAACACGCTCACGCTCGAGGCCCCGGCCGATCACGAAGGGCAGTCGGCGGCCGAGATCTTCGCGCTGCAGCGCGAGATGCAGCGCCGCATCGGCGAGCTGCCGGGCGTGCAGCAGGTCGGCGTGGGGCTCACCGTGCCGCTCCGGCCCAACCAGCTCAAGCTCGAGATCCGGGCCGAGGGGCGCCCGCCCGAGCCGGGCCAGCCGATTCCCTACGCGGAGTACCGCTCGGTCACCCCCGAGTACTTCGCCGCCGCGGGAATCCCCCTGATCGCGGGGCGGAACGTCACCGACACCGACCAGGCCGACGCGGCCCCGGTGGCGGTCGTCAACCAGGCGCTGGCCGAGCGGCTCTTCGGCACCGACGACCCGCTGGGCCAGCGCGTGACCTGGACGGGCGAGGTGCTGCCCGCGATCGGCATGACCGAGCGCTGGCGGACGATCGTCGGGGTGGTCGGCAACACGCTCGACGACGGACCCGACCGGCCGGCCCCTCCGGTGCTGTTCCAGCCGCTCGCGCAGAACGATCTCGGCTTCTTTCCGGGCGCGTTCGTGATCCGGGGCGCCGAGGTACCCGCGCTCGCGCCGCGCGTGCAGCAGATCATCAACGAGCTCGCGCCCGAGCAGCCGGTGCTCCGCATCGCGACGCTCGAACAGATTCGCCGCGACCAGATCGGGGCGCAGCGCCTGAACACCTTCCTGGTGGGCGCGCTCGGCGTCGTCGTGCTGGTGATCGCCGCGGTGGGGCTCGCCGGCGTGCTGTCGTTCTTCATCAGCGAGCGCACGGCCGAGATCGGCATACGCATGAGCCTCGGCGCGGCGCCCGGGCGCATGCTCGGCATGGTGCTGGCCGACGGCGCGTCGCTGCTCGCGCTGGGCACCGTCTTCGGGCTCGCGGGCTCGTTCGGCATCGCCCGCTTTCTCGAGGGGCTGCTCTACGGCGTGGCGCCGGGTGATCCGCTGCCGACCGTGCTCGCGGTCGCGACCATGGCGGTCGTGGGGCTCGGAGCCGCGGCGATTCCGGCGGTGCGCGCGGCCCGCATCGACCCGCTGGTGGCGATTCGGCAGGAGTGAGCGCGCG
>CBFGQV010000378.1:0-3245 GCA_965651045.1 uncultured bacterium | reverse complement strand
ACTCTCCCCCAACCCGAGGATACGTATGGATTTCAGGACTGGCATCGCGCTCTCGTCTCTCTCGCTCGTCGCGCTGTCCGGATGCGGCGACATGACCGGCGGCGCGAACGCCCCGCTCGACACCGACGTGCAGAAGGCGAGCTACGCCGTGGGCATCAACGTCGGCAACTCGCTCCGTGAGGCCGACGGCATACTCGAGATGCCGCAGTTCCAGCGGGGACTGCGCGAGGCCATGGGCGGGCAGGAGCACGCGCTGCAGCCGGAAGAGCTGCAGGCGGCTCTGCAGCATCTGAACCAGCTCATGGGTGAGGCGCGCGAGGCCGCGGCCCAGGAGAACCTCGAGGCGGGCCAGGCCTACATGGCCGAAAACGGCGCGCGTGAAGGTGTGACCACGACCGAGAGCGGCCTGCAGTATGAGGTCATCGAGGCGGGCGAGGGCGAGCAGCCGGGGCCGTCGGACCAGGTCACGATCCACTATCGGGGTACGCTGATCGACGGCACCGAGTTCGACAGCTCGTACGAGCGCGAAGAGCCCGCCACCTTTTCCGTAGGTGGGGTCATTCCGGGCTTCGCCGAGGGGCTTCAGCTCATGCGGCCCGGCGCGCATTACCGCTTCGTGATCCCCGCGAACCTCGGGTACGGGGCGCAGGGTGCCGGGCAGGACATCGGGCCCAACTCGACGCTGATCTTCGAGGTCGAGATGCTGGAGATCGTCCGCCCTGATTCAGCGCCCGAGGGCGGTTCGGAAGGGTAGCAGGTATTCTCGACGTCGGACGTCAGGTGAGGAGGCAAGGTCGCATGCTTCGAATTCGTCGGTGGGCGCTTGCGCTCACGTGGTCGGTGGCGCTCGTCGGCGCACCCGCGGTATCGGCGCAGGACGTCGAGGGGCCCGCGGTCAATCCGGATCAGGACAGCTACGTCCTGCCTCCGGCCGAGGTGCGCGAGATTCTCGAGACGGACAAGAACTACGCCACGCTCGAGTACCTGAGCCCCGACGGCGTGCACTTCCTGGTGCCGGTGGTCAACGAGCTCTCGACGCTCGAGCTCATGTCGAAGCCGACCTACCGCCTCGCCGAGCTGGAGCTGCGCCCCGCGACCGACCGGCTCTGGCACCTCGACACCTACGGCATCTACGACCTTCGGTTCTATTCGCTCGCCGAGCGCGAATTCGTCGAGGTCGACATTCCGGTCGGGGCGTTCGTGAGCGATCTCACCTGGTCGCCCGATGGAGCCCGCATGGCGTTCCTCATGCACCTGCCGGGCGGGACCGAGGTCTGGACGGCCGAGGCCGCGACGGGCCGGACCGAACGGGTGAGCGACGCGCGCGTCATGGCGACGCTCGCCACGAGTTCGGGTGGGCAGGGCAGCCGCCCCTCGTCGATGCTCCAGTGGACCCCCGAGGGCACGCTGCTCACGCTGCTCGTGCCGGAAGGCCGCGGCGCCGAGCCCGCGCGCGATCCGGTGCCCGACGGGCCGATCGTGCGGCGCACGCGCGACGAGCCGGTCCGGAATCCCACCTACCCCAACCTGCTCGAAGACGAACACGACGCACGGCTCTTCGAGTTCTACACGACGAGCCAGCTGGCCGAGCTCCGGCCGGGCGCCGCGCCGCGGCTCATGGGCGAGCCGCGCATGTACGAGTCGATTTCGGCGAGCCCCGACGGCGCGCACGTGATTGCGACGTTCCTCGAGCGGCCGTTCTCCTACATCACCAGCTACCGGGGATTCCCGAGCCGCACCGTCGTCCTGGATCGCGCGGGCACCGAGGTGGCCGAGCTGGAACGCTCTCCTCTTCGCGAAGGGCGAGGCGGTGGCGGCGGTGCGGGCGGCGACGACCCACGTGCCTTCCAGTGGCGACCGGACGGTGCCGGCTTGGCGTTCCTGCAGCGCGCGCCCCGGAACGGGGACGGAGACCAGGCCGAGTCCGAGGGTCCGCGCATGGACCGGGCGATGCTCGCGCGCGCGCCCTTCGACCTCGAGCAGGCCGAGGTCGTCTTCGAGAGCGAAGAGGCCATCGGGTCGGTGACCTACTCGCTCGACGGCCGTCACGCCTTCGCCGAGGTGCGCGACGACGGTCGCTCGGCGCTGATGCATTACCCGCTGGCGCCGGAGGCCGGGGCCGAGCGCACGGTGCTGGTCGACTTCCACTCGGGCGACGACCCGACGGAGCTGCCCGGCGACCTCTGGACGGGCCGGACCGGCAACGGGCTCGCCTACGCGCTCGTGTCGACTGGCGGCGACGCGGCGTACCTGACCGGCGACGGCTACAAGGCCGACTTCCGGCCGCAGCCGTTCGTGGATCGCGTGGCGCTGTCGGACGGCGCCACCACCCGCGTCTTCGAGGGATCTCGCGATTCGTTCGATCGGCCGCTCGTGGCGCTCGACGCGAATCTGGACCGCATGATCGTGAGCCGCGAGTCGAAGACCGATTTCCCGGACAGCTATCTCTGGAGCGACGGGTCGTTCGAGGAGAACCTCACCGAGAACGTCGATCCGTTCCCGGAGATCACGGCGGCCCGACGCATCGACTTCGAGTTCACGCGCCGCGACGGCCTCACGGTGCAGGGTCGGGTCTCGCTGCCGGTCGGCTACCAGGACGGCCAGCGCGTGCCGGCGATCTTCTGGACCTACCCGCGCGAGTACACCGAGGCCGAGGGGTACGAGCACGCCGCGATTCGCGCGCGCAACCACAACGCGTTCACCCACATGAGCTGGCTCCGGTGGTCGGACATCTGGCTGGCCGCGGGCTACGCGCTCGTCTACCCGGACATTCCGATCGTCGGCGAGAACTACAACGACACGTACATCGCGAGCCTGGTCGACGCGATGTACGGTGCGATTCGCGCGGTCGACGGGCTCGGCGTGATCGACATCGATCGCATCGGCCACGGCGGCCACAGCTACGGAGCCTTCGCCACGGCCAACATTCTGGCCAACGCGCCGTTCTTCCGGGCCGGCATCGCCGGCGACGGCGCGTACAACCGGTCGCTCACCCCCGACGGCTTTCAGGCCGAGCGCCGAAGCATCTGGGAGGCGCCGAGCACCTACATCGAGATGTCGCCCTTCTTCAAGGCCGACCAGCTCGACACCCCTATGCTCATGTACCACGGCGGCGACGACAACAACACGGGCACCTTTCCGGTCCAGTCGCGGCGCATGATCTCGGCGCTGACGATTCTCGGAAAGACGGCGGTGCTCTACGAGTACCCCTACGAGTCACACACGCCGCGGGCGATCGAGAACAA
>CBFGQV010000377.1:0-3248 GCA_965651045.1 uncultured bacterium | reverse complement strand
TTCGCACGCACTACCCGCTCGACGTCGAGACGGGCATCGGGGTGACGCGCCAGGAGGCGTGGGTGGCGCGGGCCGGGGGCGACGACGCGCTCGAGGTCGAGGTGCCCGAGATCGTGGCCGAGGTCGTGGAGCGCACGGCGTTCCTCGCGCGCGAGGACAAGCGGGTCGATCAGCGCTCGGGCGTGAGCCAGCGCATGCCGATCACGGTGCTCGAGACGGTGGTGAGCAACGCCGAGCGGCGCGCGCTCGTGCTCGGCGAAGACCGGGTCGTGCCGCGCATCGTCGACATCTACGCGGCCCTACCCTCCCTCACCGGCAAGATGGAGCTCGAGTACGAGGGCGAGCTGCACGGCCACGACCGCATCGCCCGCGAGCTCATCGCCGCCGCCGCGCACCAGGTATTCGACGAACGCGCGGGGGGCGCCGACGTCGAGCCGATCGTCGAGTACTTCGAGGGCGGCGCCGCGCTGCAGGTGGGCGAGGAAGCGTCGGCCGAAGCGTGCGTGAAGGGCTTCGCCACCGTGCCCGGCCTGCTCGATCTGGTGCGCGATGTGGGCCTCGCTCCGAACGCCGCGTCGGCGGGTGCGCGGGCAGCGGCCTGCGAGCTGGTGCTGGAGGCGCTCGTGGCCGAGCGCCGCGTCAGCCGCACCAGTTCGGGCGGCTACCGGAAGGCGCGCCACGAACGCGAGGGTGGCAAGGGGGCGAAGGGACCGAAAGGGCCGAAGGGCCCCGGCGGCTCGGGGCTCATGGGGCAGGGCTTCGACCCGTTCGGGGGGGCGTAGCCTCCGGCCTGTCGTGTGAGGCCGCGGCCTCGTACCTTGGCCGGGTTGGTCTACGACATGGTATGCCAAACGGCGGGCCACCCGCCCCGGGGCCCGTTCGGACCGGAGATCCCCCAAACCGACGACACGCGATGACGCCGCAACGACGCACCCGCCCTCGCCTGACCACCCTCGCCCTCACGTTCGGCTTCGCGTTCGTCGCCGCGTCCTGCGCCGAACCCGCGCCCGAGGTCGACCTCGTGCTCAGGGGCGGCACGATCTACGACGGCAGCGGGGCCGCACCCGTCACCGGCGACGTGGCCATCGACGGTGACTCGATCGTCGCGGTGGGCGACATCGGCGGGCTCACGGGCGCGACCGAAGTCGACGTCACCGGCCAGGCGGTGGCACCCGGCTTCATCAACGTGCTGTCGTGGGCCACCGAGAGCCTGATCCACGACGGGCGTGGGCTCTCGGACCTGCTTCAGGGAGTCACCCTCGAGGTCTTCGGCGAGGGCTCGTCGATGGGCCCCCTGAACGACTCCATGAAGGTGCTGATGGAGTCGAACCAGGGCGACATTCAGTACGAGGTCGAGTGGACGACGCTCGGCGAGTACCTGGAGTTCCTCGAAGCGAAGGGCGTCTCGCCCAACGTCGCCTCGTTCATCGGCGCGACCACGGTGCGCGTGCACGAGCTGGGCTACGACAACCGCCCTCCCACACCCGAAGAGCTCGAGCGCATGCAGGAACTGGTGCGCGCGGCCATGCGTGAGGGCGCGCTCGGCGTGGGCTCGTCGCTCATCTACGCGCCGGCCTTCTACGCCGACACCGACGAGCTCGTCGCGCTCATGCAGGCCGCGGCCGAGTACGACGGCATGTACATCAGCCACATGCGGAGCGAGGCGAACCAGTTGCTCGAGGCCGTCGACGAGCTGATCACGATCGCGCGTGAGAGCGGCGCCCCGGCCGAGATCTACCACCTCAAGCAGGCGGGGGCGTCGAACTGGGACAAGCTCGACGACGTCATCGAGCGCGTCGAGGCCGCCCGCGCGGCGGGCATTCGCATTACGGCCGACATGTACACCTACACGGCCGGCGCGACCGGGCTCGACGCCGCCATGCCGCCGTGGGTGCAGGAGGGCGGCTACGACGCGTGGGCCGCGCGCCTCCAGGACCCCGCCACACGCGCGCGGGTCATCGAAGAGATGAGCACCCCCACCGACGAGTGGGAGAACCTCATGCTGCTCGCGGGCGATCCCGAGCGGGTGATTCTCGTGGGATTCCGGGCGGACTCGCTCAAGCGGCACACCGGCAAGACGCTGGCCGCGGTGGCGGCCGAGATGGGGCTCAGCCCCGAAGAGACGGCGATCGAGCTGGTCGTGCGCGACGGATCGCGGGTGGGCACGGTCTACTTCATGATGTCCGAAGAGAACGTCATGCGGCAGATGACGCTTCCGTGGATGAGCTTCGGGAGCGACGCCGGAGCCCTCGCGCCCGAGGGCGTCTTTCTCGAGTCCAACCCGCACCCGCGCGCGTACGGCAACTTCGCGCGCCTGCTGGGGCGCTACGTGCGCGACGAAGGCGTGATTCCCCTTGAAGAGGCGATCTACAAGCTGACGGCCCTGCCGGCCGAGAACCTGGGGCTCCGCCGCCGAGGCAGCCTGGCGCCCGGCTTCCACGCCGACGTGGTGGTCTTCGACCCGGCCACGATCCAGGACCACAGCACCTTCGAAGAGCCGCACCAGCTCTCCGAGGGCGTGACGCACGTGTGGGTGAACGGCGAGCAGGTCGTGCGCGACGGGGCGCACACGGGCGCGACCCCCGGGCGCGTGGTGCGCGGGCCCGGGTGGACAGGGTGGAGCGAGGGCGGCTGACGGGCGTTGGCGCGGGTCATGCACTACCTTCCGGTGACATGCTTCCCGAACCACGAGGTGCACCATGGGGATCTTCGATTTCGTCAAGGACGCCGGCAAGAAAGTCGGGCTCGGCGACGACAAGGACGCGGCTGAGGCCAGCGAAGCCGCGCGCGACGAGCGGCTCGCCGAACTGCAGCAGGGCAACAAGCTGCTCCGGCTGATCCTCGAAATGGGGCAGGGCGTCGAGAACCCGCGGGTCGAGTTCGACGACGGGGTCGCCACGGTCTACGGCACGGCACCGACCCAGGCGATCAAGGAGAACACGATCCTGACGATCGGCAACATCCAGGGCGTCGCCCGCGTGGACGACCGCATGGAGGTCGTCGAGGCCGCGCCCGAGGCCACCTTCTACACGGTCGAGAAGGGCGACACGCTGGGCGCGATCGCCAAGCGGCACTACGGCGACGCGAACCGCTACCCGGAGATCTTCGAGGCCAACCGGCCCATGCTGAAGGACCCGAACCTGATCTATCCGGGGCAGGTGCTCAGGATTCCGCAGGGCTGAGGGCGTCGAGCGCGGCAGCCAGCACGCGCTGCATCGCCACCGGCAGCGCCAGCGCGGCCCGTTCGG
>CBFGQV010000376.1:0-3254 GCA_965651045.1 uncultured bacterium | reverse complement strand
TTGGCGAGCCGTCCCCGGGAGGAGAGCCCGCGGTGGGGCGTCCCCCTACCTACCCGCTCAGTACCGCGACGCCTGCAGCCACACGTCTGCCCGCGCCCAGCTCTCGTCGAACTCGCGCAAGACCAGCTGCGCGTCGCCGAAGCGACCCTGCGCGCGCAAAGCCTGCGCCAGCCCGAACAGCGACCAGCCGTTCCGCGGGTGGTCGACCAAGGCCTCGCGGTAGACCGTCTCGGCCTCGTCGGCTCGGCCCAGTTCGAGCAGGGCCGCCCCCAGCCAGTGCCGCGCCGAGAAGTTGAGCGGCTCGGGCTCGTCGTAACGCAGCTCGTCTTCCAGCGCGACCGCGGCCCGAAGCACCTCGACCGCGTCGGCGCCCCGCGCCTCGTCGCGCAGGATCTCGGCCTCGAGAATGCCCGACGTGACGCCCAGAAGCTGCGTGCCCGTGTGCCCCCGGAACTGAATGGAATCCCCCTCTTCCGCCACGATGCGGCGCAGCTCGGCCAGGTGCGCCCGGGCGCTGTCGGCCGAGCCGCCCCTCAGGTGGGCGTAGCCGCGCGCGAATCCCCAGAGACCCCGGAAGACCGCGTTCGTCGGCACCTCGTCGAGCTCCAGAATCTCGTCGAAACGCCCGAAGCGGAGCAGCGCGAGCGCGTGGTAGAACTGCCCGCCGGGCACCAGCTTACCGTAGTCCTTGCCGGCTTGCACCGCGACCGCGCTCTGGCCGTCCATCGAGGCGGCGAAGAGCAGCATGTGCAGGTTGTGCGAGGGGTAGATCGCGAATCCCTCGCCGATCTCGGCTTTCTGGTCCGAGTGCCACGCCTGCTGGTTCGCCCGCACGGCGTCGCCCCATCGGCCGATGCGGTTGTACGTGTGCGAGGGCATGTGGTTGATGTGGCTGGCGCCGGGTATGCTGTTGCCGAGCAGATCCGCGCACGGCTCGGCCTTGCCCGCGTCGGGGGTCGACTCGGTGGCGTGCACGTAGAGGTGGCAGGCGCCCGGGTGCGACAGATCACGCGCCAGCACTTCCTCGAGCACCCGGTGAATGCGCTGGACCGACGGCTTGTCGAGCGGCCAGTTGCCGCGCCGGGGCTCGAGCAGCATGAGCGCTTCGCCGTAGAGCGTGCCCACCTCGAGGTCGTCGGGGAAGCGCCGATAGACGTCTTCCATGGCCCCGGCGTAGGCGCTGTCGCGGGCCGCGCGCCCGTCGCGATCGGGCGAGTCCGTATAGCGCAGGGCCATGGCCTCGATCAACGCCTGCTCGACCGGCGCCACGCCCCCCTCGCGGGCGATCGCCAGCGCTTCCATCGCCGCCTCGCGCGCCACCGGCTCGTCGTCGGGCTGCATCGGCCCGTTCAGGTACGGCCCGAGCCCCCAGGCCTGCCCCCAGACGCACATGGCGCAGTCCGGATCGTGGCGCGCGGCCTCGACGAACGAGCGGTAGCCCTCGTCGACCGCGAAGGCGTACATGAGCTGGAGCCCCTGGTCGAAGTAGGCCTGCGCGCCGGGATCGACGGTGTCGACGCGGCGCGAGAGCGGGCCGAGTCCCGCCCGGTACAGGGGGATTCGCTCGAGGTCGGGCGCGACCATGTCGCCCCCGTGCGCGGGGTCGTGCTGTGCGGCGAGGGCGGCGGGCGCGAGCGCGGCGACGACCGCCACCACGGCGAGGGAAAGGCCGAGGGCCAGGAGCGTGCTGCGGACCATGGAGGTCTCCTCGAGGGGGGCGAACGATGGCCGGAAGATGCGGCCGGCCCGGGGCCGATGCCAGCCCCGCACCTTCACCCTTCGTGCGCCCGGGCTTACGATTAGCACGTCGAATCGCCGCCGCAGGGTGCGGGGCGGCGCCGGGTCTAATCGGGGGTCGAAGAAGGGTCCATGTTCGAGGAACTCAGCAACAAGCTCGACGGCGTGCTGTCGAAGTTCCGGCAGCGCGGCGTGCTCACCGAGCCCATGATCAAGGAAGGGCTCCGCGAAGTGCGCCGGGTCCTGCTCGAGGCCGACGTCAACTTCCAGGTGACGCGCGACTTCCTGGGCCGCGTGCAGGAGCGCGCGCTCGGCGAAGACGTGGTGAAGTCGGTCACTCCGGGGCAGCAGATCGTCAAGATCGTGCACGACGAGCTCGCGGCGCTCCTGGGCGAGGGCCGCCCGACGCTGGCGTGGACCTCGTCGCCGCCGACGGTGATCATGGTGGTCGGGCTCCAGGGGTCGGGTAAGACCACGACCACCGCCAAGCTCGCCAAGCGCTTCCTGCGCGAGAGCCGCACGCCCATGCTCGCGGCGTGCGACCTGCAGCGCCCGGCGGCGATCGAGCAGCTCCAGACGCTCGGCCGCCAGATCGACGTGCCGGTCCACGCGGGCGAGTTCGGGGGCGACCCCGTCGAGGCCGCCCGCGCGGCGGTGGCGGCGGCGCGCGCCCAGCGGCGGAGCGTGCTGATTCTGGACACCGCCGGCCGGCTGCAGATCGACGAGACGCTCATGGACGAGCTCCGCCGCATCAAGGCCGACGTGAAGCCCCAGGAGATCTTGCTGGTCGCCGACGCCATGACCGGCCAGGAAGCCGTCCGCATCGCCCAGGGATTCGACGAGGCGCTCGACATCACCGGCGTCGTGCTGACCAAGATGGACGGCGACGCACGGGGCGGCGCGGCGCTCTCGATCCGGGGGGTCACGGGCAAGCCCATCAAGTTCATCGGCGTGGGCGAGGGCGTCGACGACCTCGACACGGCCGATCCCGAGCGGCTCGCCGGGCGCATCTTGCAGATGGGCGACGTGGTGGGGCTCGTCGAGCGCGCGCAGGTCGCCATGGACGAAGACGAGCAGGCGCGCCTTCAGGAGAAGATGCTCGGCAAGGGCAAGTTCGACCTGGAGGACTTTCTGGTCGCCATGCGTCAGGTGCAGCGCATGGGCCCGCTCGAGCAGCTCATGAAACTGATTCCGGGCGCGGGCAAGCTGAAGATTCCCGGCGGCCAGATGGACCCCAAGCGCATGAAGCACGTCGAGGCGATCATTCTCTCGATGACCCCCGAAGAGCGGCAGAACCCCAAGATCCTCAACGGATCGCGCCGCGCCCGCATCGCCCGTGGCAGCGGCCGCCCCGTGGCCGAGATCAACCGCCTCATCAAGCAGTTCGCCGAAATGCAGAAGTTCATGAAGAGCATGAAGGGCATGATGGGCGGGGGCCTCGGAGGCATGATGGGGAAGGGGGGATTCCCGGGCATGCCGTTCGGGCGGTAGGGGCGCCGGGAGGGCGCTGGGCCGAC
>CBFGQV010000375.1:0-3274 GCA_965651045.1 uncultured bacterium | reverse complement strand
TCGAGCGCTTCGACGACGCGCTGGCGACGCTCGACCAGGCGGCGGCGTTGAAGCAGGGCGATCCCGAGGTGGCGCTCGCCCGGGGCATAGTGTCGCTCCGCAAGGGGGATTCCAAGCGGGCGCTCGAGGCGCTCCGGGCCTACCGGGCCTCTCCGGCGGTCCGGAAGCCGGCGCCGATCTACTACGCGTTCGCGGTGCTCGCGGCGGCGATGGACGGGCAGATGGATCACGCCGTCGCGCTCGGTCGCGAGGGGCTGGGCCACTATCCCGAGTCGGCCCCGCTCCTGGTGAACACCGGGGCGGTGCTCGAGCGGCGCGGCGAGGCGCAGGCCGCGGCGGCACTCTACGCCAGGGCCGTGGCCCGCTACCCCGCCCCCGCCCAGGCGCACAAGGCGCTGGGCGATCAGGCGTACGGGCGGGGCGACATGGAGCGCGCACGCGTGCACTACGAACGCGCCGTGAAAGCGGACCCGCGGCTGGGCGACGATGTCTATTTCCGGCTTGGAAGCATCGCCTACGAAGACGCCGACCTCGACGTCGCTCGGTTGCTCTGGCGGCGCGCGTTGGAGCTGAATCCACGGAACCCCGACGTGCGGGAGCGGCTCGATCGCCTCGAGGCCGGCCACGCATGACATCGGGCCGGCGCCGAGCTTCGGCGGCGCTGCTCTACGTCGCGTTCGCCGCCCTGGCCGGCCCGATTCCGGCGCAGGAGCGAGGTGGCGGCGGGCGTGGCCTGCCGCCCGAACGCCTCGACGGAGAAGGCGTGGCCGTGCTCTACGCTGCCCCGGACTCGCTGCGCGCCGAGGGCGTGCTGGCGTCGTTCCTGGCGCAGGCCCCGCTACCGGCCCTCGCTCCCGAGGTGCCGACGGGGGTGACGGTCGTGCTCGCGCCGGACGAGGCGTCGTTTCGCCGCGCCGCCGGAGGGCGGCCGCCGGAGTGGAGCGCCGCGGTGGCGATCCCCTCGCTCGACCGCATCGTATTGCCGCCGGGGGCGTCGGAGCGCACGCGGGGGCAGTCGCTGCAGCGCATTCTTCGGCATGAATGGGCGCACCTGGGTCTTCGCCAGTCGCTGCCGGGGCTGCGCGTGCCCCGCTGGTTCGACGAAGGCTACGCGCAGTGGGCCGCCGGGTGGGACCGGACGCAGGCCTGGCGCCTTCGCGTGCTGGTCGCGGGCGGGCGCACGGCGCCGCTCGACTCGCTCTCGCTCGCCTGGCCCGACGACCGCGCCGGTGCCGAGGTGGCCTATCTGCTCGCCGCGACCGCAATCGAGTACCTGGTCGAGCAGAGCGGCGAACGCGGGCTGGAGGTCTTCCTCGAGGTCTGGCGTGACGAGGCCAGTTTCGAGGCGGCGTTACGCCGCGTCTATGGCGTGACGTCGGGGCAGCTCGAAGAAGACTGGCGGCGGTATGTTCGCACGCGCTACGGATGGATGTATGTTCTGACCCATTCGGCGCTGGCCTGGGCGGGGTTGGCGGTGCTCGCGCTGCTGCTTTTCCGAATCCGCAGGCGCCGCGACCGGGAGCACCTGGCGCGTCTTCGCGCCGTCGAGCCCCCCGAAGCTCCCGCCTACTGGATGGGCGAGAGCGACACATCCGACCTTCCTGACGAGGACTCGAACGGACCATGAGCGCGCGCATTCTGGTCGTCGACGACGAAGAGGGCATTCGCGAGGCCATCGGCGAGAAGCTTCGCCACGACGGGCACGAGGTCGAGACGGCCGATTCGGCCGAGGCTGCGCTCGCGCGGGTGGCCCGCTTCGAGCCGCAGGTGGTGGTGACGGACCTGCGCATGTCGGGGCTCACCGGGCTCGACCTGCTCGAGAAGGTTCGAAGCTCGATGCCCGGCGTCGACGTGATCGTCATGACCGCCCACGAGGACATGTCGACGGCGGTCGAGGCGATGAAGGCTGGTGCCTTCGACTATCTGGTCAAACCCGTCGCGCTCTCGAAACTCTCCGAGCTCGTCGAGCGCGCGCTGCAGGAGCAGGCGCTGAACCGAGCCGCCGAAGAGGCCGACATCGAGCTTCCCGAAGACGGGGCGGGGCACCGGGTGGTGGGCAAGGACCCCCGCATGATCGAGATCTACAAGATGATCGGGGTGCTCGCCCGGAACCGCGCCACCGTACTCGTGCGGGGCGAGACCGGCACGGGCAAGGAGATGATCGCCAGGGCCGTGCACGCGCACTCGGCCCACTCGGACGAGCCCTTCATCGCCGTCAACTGCACCGCGCTCTCCGACACGCTTCTGGAATCCGAGCTCTTCGGCCACGTGAAGGGTGCCTTCACCGGCGCGGTATCGCCCCGCAAGGGCTACTTCGAGCTCGCGGGCAGCGGCACGATCTTCCTCGACGAGATCGGCGACACCTCGCCCGAGTTCCAGACCAAGCTGCTTCGGGTGCTGCAGGACCGGACCTTCTACCCGGTCGGGGGCGAGTCGCCCAGACGCACCGAGGCGCGGGTCATCGCCGCGACGCATCAGCCGATGGAAACGCTCGTCGAAGAGGGCAGCTTTCGCGAAGATCTCTACTTCCGCCTGCGGGTGGTGGAGATCGAGGTGCCCCCGCTCCGTGAACGGCGCGACGACATTCAGGTGCTCGCCGAGACGTTGCTCGGGCGCATTCGCAACGAGACCGGCAGCTCGGTGCGCCAGATCTCAGGCGACGCCATGGAGATGCTTCGGGCGCACGACTGGCCCGGCAACGTGCGCGAACTCGAGAACACGCTCATGCGCGCCGCCATCGTCGCGCGAGGCTCCACCATGACGCCCGATCACCTGACGCTCGGCATCATGGACTCGAGCGCGTCGAGCGAGCCCGAGGGCGTGCGCAAGGGTCAGCCGGGCCCCGAGGGCGAGGACTTCAGCCTGGACAGCGTGGTCGCGAAGCACGTGCAGTCGGTGCTGATGCACACCGGCGGCAACAAGAGTGAAGCCTCGCGGCTCCTGGGAATCTCCCGCTCGCGGCTCCAGCGCTACGTGGACCGATTCGAGCTCGAGGTGCCGTCGTGAGCGGGCTCGCGCGGTTTCGGTGCGAGACGGCCTTGATCCGGCGCGCCCCGGCGCCTACCGTTGGAACATGAAGAAGCCCGCCAATTCGCCCGAGGGTGGTGACGCCCGCTCGCTCCGGTTCGGTCCGGTGAATGCCGCGCTCGCCGCCGCGGGGCTGGCCACGCTCGTGCTGGGCTACTGGCTGCTCGCGCAGGGCTCCGTGACGGCCGCGCCGCTGCTGCTGGTGCTGGCCTACGTCGTGCTGCTGCCGTTGGCGATCATTCTGTGA
>CBFGQV010000374.1:0-3274 GCA_965651045.1 uncultured bacterium | reverse complement strand
GCGGGCGACCTGCTCGACCCGATGCGCATGGTGCTCGACGACTTCGCCATGAAGAACCTGATGCGGGCCATCGAGATCACGGGCGAGGGGCTGATCGAGGGCATGAAGGTCGCCCGCCCCGGCCTCACGACCCGGCAGGTCATGGAGACCGTCGATTACGTGTATCGGCTGCACGGCGCCGACCTCGGCTTTCCGACCGGCGTGGCGCTCGCCAGCAACCTGAACGAAGAGCTCCGCTGGGAGAGCACACGCGAAGAGGAGGCTGCCCGGAAGGGCGACGCCCGCATCGGCGAGGGCGTGCTCGTGCACTTCGACACCGGCGCGCGCATGAACCACTACTCGGCCGACATCCAGCGCACGGTGCCGGCCGACGGCGCCTTCACGGACGAGCAGCGGCGGGTGTACCAGGTCGTACTCGACGTGCAGAAGGCGGTGATCGCCGCCGTGCGCCCGGGCGTCACCTGGCAGGAGCTTCACGACCTGGCGGTCGAGATGCTCCGCGACGCCGGTGGGTGGGACGAGAGCTACACCTACGGCATCGGCCACTTCATCGGCATGGAGGTGCACGAGCACGGCGACTACGTGGCGCCGCTCGAACCGGGCATGGTGCTCGCGATCGAGCAGGGCGCGGTGGTGGACGGCACACGGGTCGCGTTCGAAGACGATGTGCTGGTCACCGCCGACGGCCACGAGTGGCTCACCCGCTTCATTCCGATCGAGCTCGACGAGGTCGAGGCGCTCCGGCGCGAAGCAGCGCGGGTCGAGCCGGGTCGGGTCGTGGGAGGAGGGGGCCTGGACAGGTAACGGCCGTTGACTGCGCTCCGGCGACTGCATTACGATGCATTCATCGACATTGTAAAATGAATGCATTTCTTGGAGGTGCCTCTATGAAGACGCTCACGGTGCGGGGTCTGCCTGAACCGGTATCAGAGGCCCTCGAACGCGAGAAACGGCGGCGTGGCGCGTCGCTGAATCAGACGGTGATCGATCTGCTGACGCAGGCGCTCGGCGTTCGTGGCCGGCGGTCCAACGGATTGGCCTCGCTGGCCGGTGCTTGGAGCGAGGAGGAGTTTCGCCGGTTCGAAGAGTCGATGCAGCCCTTCGAAGACGTCGATCCCGACCTCTGGAAATGAACCGCCTCTGTCTGGACACGTCGGCCTACAGCCACTTCCAGCGCGGCGACGCGGAGGTTGTCGAGTTGATCGACGGCGCCGAGTGGATCGGGCTTCCCACGGTCACGTTGGGTGAGCTGAGAACCGGATTCCTGCTCGGCACGCGCCCGCTCGAGAATGAGGCCGAGCTCCAGGAGTTCATGGCGAACCCGATCGTCGAAGAGCTGCCGGTCGATGGCGCGGTCAGCCGCCACTTCGCCGAGATCGTGGTCGAGTTGCGCCGGGCCGGCACGCCTCTTCCGACCAACGACCTCTGGATTGCGGCGACGGCGGCCCGCCACGGCGCGCTCGTGCTCACGTACGACCGACACTTCGAGCGAATCTCGCGCGTGGGCTCTATACGCCTGTCCGATCCGCGCCCCAGATGAGCTTGTGCAGTTGGAGCTGGAAGCGCACCGGCAGGCGGTCCTCGAGGATCCAGCCGGCGAGCGCTTCCAGGTCGACCGCATCCCACACGGGCGACATCAACAGCGCCCGGAGCGCCCCCCTCCGCACCCGCTCGTCCAACCCGCGTTCCCGGATCACATCGCGCGCCCACTCGTAGTCCGCGCGGTCGGCGACGACGAACTTGATCTCGTCGCCCTCGTCCAGGTGGTCGAGATTCGACCACAGGTTCTTCGCGCTCTCGCCCGAGCCCGGGCACTTGAGGTCCATGATGGTGTGGGCGCGGGGGTCGAGCGGCGCGACGTCGAATGCGCCCGAGGTCTCGACGAGCACCGTGAAGCCCGCGTCGAGCAGCCGCGTCACCAGCTCGAAGGCCCCCTTGTGCGCCAGTGGCTCGCCGCCGGTGACCTCGACCAGCGGCGTGCCGATCTCCGACACCCGGTCGACGATCGCGTCGAGGGTCATGCGCTCGCCGCCGTGGAACGCGTACTCGGTGTCGCACCAGACGCAGCGCAGCGGGCAGCCCGTGAGCCGCACGAAGGTGCAGGGCAGCCCGGCCCAGGTGCTTTCGCCCTGCACCGAGTGGAAGATCTCGGTGATGCGCAGGAAGGGCTGGGCCGCCGGCGCAGCGTCGCGCTCAGCGCCCGTTGCCACGGTCCTTTCGGGGCCAGAGAAATCCCAGGGGGGATTCCTGGATGACGCTGCCGGCCAGGAACAGCACGTTCGCGGGGCGCTCCGCGAGGCGGCGCATCAGGTAGGGGTACCAGTGCTCGCCGAAGGGTACGTAGACGCGCACGCGGTATCCCTGCCTGAGCAGACGCTCCTGCAGGTCGCGCCGCACCCCGTGCAGCATCTGGAACTCGAAGGTCTGCGAGGAGATCCCCCTCTCGCGCGCGAACTCCGTGGTCGCGTCGATCATGCGCTCGTCGTGCGTCGCGATCGCCGGGTAGTGGCCGTCGGACAAGAGCATCTGCATGAGCTCGACGAAGCTCCGGTCGACCTCTTCGCGCTCCTGGAACGCGACGTCAGCGGGCTCGGCGTAGGCGCCCTTGCAGAGCCTGACTCGCGCGCCGAGCTCGTTCATGCGCGCGACGTCGCCCGCCGAGCGTTTCAGGTAGGATTGCAGCACGACCCCGATGTTGCGCCACCCCTGCCCCCAGAGCTTCTCGAAGGCGTCGAGGGTGCGCTGCGTGTACTCGCTGCTCTCCATGTCGAAGCGTATGAAGCTCTCGGTCTCGCGGGCGCGCTCGAGCACGCGGCCCAGGTTCTCGGCCAGGAACCGCTCGCTGATGTCCTGCCCGAGTTGGGTGAACTTGAGCGAGACGTTGCCGTCGAGCCCCTCGGCGTGAACGCGGTCCAGCACCTGCAGGTACACGTCGGCCGCCCGGCGCGCGTTGGGTTCGTCGTGCACCGACTCGCCCAGGTAGTTGCCGGTCGCCGTGAGCCCCGCGGCGTTGGCCTCGCGAATCGCGCCGATCAGGTCGTCGACCTTCTCGCCCGGCACGAACCGGCGGCTCATGGCCCGGAGCGGGGTGCGCGTGACCACGGCCTTGGCGGCGCGCGAACGCGAGAGAAGGATCAGCGGTTCACGAAGCATGCGCGTCGCGGGGTGTGTCGTGGCGGGTGTCATGGCCGGCGTCGTGGCCCGAGATCGCCTCTTCGAGCCAGCCCTGGACGTCGAACAGCGTGGCGGCGCCGGCGAGTTCCAGAATCTCGTC
>CBFGQV010000373.1:0-3275 GCA_965651045.1 uncultured bacterium | reverse complement strand
GTGCGGTGCACGCGGCCCTCCCACTTGTCGGCCCACGCGGCGTAGCTGAACAGCCGGCGCACCGACGCCTCGACCTCGCGGGCACCCGCGTCGTCGTCGCCGTACCAGCGGCCGAGGCGCTCGGCGAGCTCGCGCCCGCGCAGGTCGAGGTTCTCGGCCAGGTAGTAGAGCACCTGCGCGCGGTTGTGCGCCGTGCGGTGCGCCCACGCGTCCTGTGCCTTCCGGGCCGCCTCGACGGCGTTGCGCACGTCCTTGCGGCCCGCGCGCGGCACCTCGGCCATGGGCGAGCCGTCACGGGCCCGGACCACGTAGGTGTACTCGGCGTCGGGGCGCGCCTGCTTGCCGCCGATGTAGAGCTTGGGCGTGCGGTCGATGGCCGCTCCGCCCGCCGCCGCCGACCCGCCTGGCTCATCGGCCGCTCGCGGTTCGGCCAGTAGCGCCGCCTCGGCCTCGTCGTCGCGGCGGGGGGCGTCGTGCTCCCAGGTGGGGCACAGGTATTCGTGCAGGCCCTCGGCTCCGCCTTCGCGGCCGTAGCCGCTTTCCCGATATCCCCCGAACCCCGACGCGGCGTCGAAGAGATTCGTGCAGTTCACCCACACCGTACCGGCCTTGATGCGGGGGGCGATGTCGAGCGCCAGGTTCACGCTCTCGGTCCAGACGCTGGCTGCCAGACCGTAGCGCGTGTCGTTGGCGAGTTCCACGGCTTCGTCGGGCGTGCGGAAGGTCATGAGCGTCACGACGGGCCCGAAGATCTCGACCTGGGCGAGCGTCGAGGCCGGCGAGACGTCGGTGCACAGTGTCGGCGGGTAGAACCAGCCCTCGCGCGGCGCGCTCCACGACGGCTGCCAGATGTGGGCGCCCTCGTCTTCGCCCTTGGCCACCAGCTCACGAATGCGCTCGAGCTGTACGGGGGCCACGATCGCGCCCATGTCGACCCCCTTGTCCAGGGGATCACCCATGCGCAGCGTCTCCATGCGCGCCTTGAGTTTCTCCTCCAGGGTCTCGGCGACGCCCTCGTGCACCAGAATGCGGGATCCCGCGCAGCACACCTGGCCCTGGTTGAACCAGATGGCGTCGACGACGCCTTCGACCACCGAGTCCAGGTCGGCGTCGTCGAACACGACGAACGGGCTCTTGCCGCCGAGTTCCAGACTGAGGCGCTTGCCCGTGCCCGCCGTGGCCTGGCGAATCAGGCGTCCGACGTCGGTCGAACCCGTGAAGGCGATCTTGTCGACATCGTCGTGCCGGACCAGCGCCTCGCCCGTGCGCCCGTCGCCCGTGACGATGTTGACGACGCCGGCCGGCAATCCCACTTCGGCGCACAGCTCGGCGAAGAGCAGCGCGGTCAGGGGCGTGTACTCGGCCGGCTTGAGCACGACCGTGCACCCGGTGGCGAGCGCCGGCGCGACCTTCCACGCCAGCATGAGCAGCGGGAAATTCCACGGTATGATCTGCCCGACCACGCCCACCGCCTCGCGGTCCCGGAACTCCGGATCGGCGTCCAGGAGTTGGGCCCAACCGGCGTGATGGTAGAAGTGTCGGGCCACGAGCGGAATGTCGAGATCGCGCGATTCGCGAACCGGCTTGCCGTTGTCCATCGACTCGAGCACCGCGAACAGGCGCGCCCGGCGCTGAATGCCCCTGGCGAGGGCGTAGAGGTGTCGCGCGCGTCCGTGGCAGCCGAGGCTCTGCCAGGGCCCGAGCGCCTGGCGTGCGGCCCGCACGGCCCGGTCGACGTCCTCCGCGCTGCCCTGGGTCGTGTGCGCCAACACGGATCCGTCCGAAGGCCGGTGCACGTCGAACAAGGCCTCGTCTGCGATTTCGGTCCATGATCCGGCGATGAACAGCCCGAAGCGCCGGTCGTGCTCGTCGAGCCAGGCGTCGGCCCGCTCCGCGGACTCGGGCGCAGGCCCATAGCTCATGGTCTCGAAGATCTCGGACACCTTGCTCATCGAGGAAATCTCCGTGCGGCTTGAGTCAGGCCAGCGGGTGGCGATGCAGGGCCGAGTAGCGGCCCGTCACGTGGTGCTCGAGCTGGCGCTCGATGTCGGCGAGCAGCGAGCTCGCGCCGAAGCGGAAGAGCTCGGGCCGGAGCCAGGCGTCGCCCAGCTCCTCCTTCATGAGAATCAGCCAGAGGAGCGCCTCCTTGGCGGCCCGAATGCCGCCGGCCGGCTTGTAGCCGACCGCCACGCCCGTGCGTTCGCGGTACGCCCGGATCGCGCGCACCATGGTGAGCCCCACCGGCAGCGTCGCGTTGACCGCTTCCTTTCCGGTGCTGGTCTTGATGAAGTCGGAGCCGGCCATCATCGCGACCAGAGACGCGCGGTAGACGTTGCGGAGCGTGCCCAACTCGCCCGTCGCGAGAATCGTCTTCAGGTGCGCCTCTCCGCAGGCCTCGCGAAACGCGCGCACCTCGTCGTAGAGCGCGTCCCAGTCGCCGGTGAGCACGTGCGAGCGCGTGACCACCACGTCGATCTCGCGGGCGCCCGCTTCGACCGACGCGCGGATCTCGGCCAGCTTCGCGCTCGTCGGGCTGAGGCCGTGCGGGAAGCCGGTCGAGACCGCAGCGACCGGCACGCCACTGCCCTCGAGGGCTCGCACGGCGGTTTCGACGAACGCGTGGTAGACGCAGACCGCGCCGACGGTGAAGGGCGTGTCGCTCATGCCGAGCGCGTCGAGCAGGTCGGCCCGCACCGGCTGACGCGCCTTGGCGCAGAGCCGCCGCACCCGACCGGCGGTGTCGTCGCCCGACAGCGTCGTGAGGTCCATGCAGGTCACCGCGCGCAACAGCCACGCGGCCTGCCAGTCCTTCTTCACGCTCCGGCGGGCGCCGAGCGTCGCGGCCCGCCGCTCGACAGCGCTCCGGTTCACCCGTGCCTCGCGCACCCAGTCGAGTTCGAGCGGCATGCCCGGATTCCGGCCGGGCACGGCCGGGGGCGCGTCGCCGCCCGAGCGGTGCAGGTCGCGCCGGGGGCGCGCGCTCCTCGTCGTGGTCACCATCGATCTCCTCCTCGCTCGCCGACCTGCGCACGACCCGAGCGCGCGGAGCGCTCGGAGGGCTTTCGTGGACCGGCCCGTTCGAGGCAAAGGTAACGCGGGTCGGACCCCTTGCACCACGGCGCGCGTGCCGTTTTCGTCAGCGCTGCCGGCGGTTTCCGAGGGGTTGCCCTGGAACGTCGGTCGACGAGGGGGCGGAGGGGGCCTGGTGGCCCCACCGGTCTTCAAAACCGGCTGGCCCGGCTAGACCCCGGGTTGGTGGGTTCGATTCCCACACG
>CBFGQV010000372.1:0-3276 GCA_965651045.1 uncultured bacterium | reverse complement strand
TCCACCCCGTCGTGCTCTCCGGACCTCTCACCAGAACGCAGGAACCGAGACCATGAACCCGCCAGGACGAAGGGCCCGCCGAGGCCCCGGGTGGACGTGCCGGATGTGGATGGCCGTCCTGGCCACGATTGCCCTACCGGCCGCGGCCACGGCCCAACAGATTTCAGGACGGCTGCTCGACCTCCGTACCGAGCGGCCCATTCCGGGTGGCGTGCTGCAGTTGCTCTCGCCCGACGACGTGCTCCTCCAGACGGCCGTCAGCGACACGGAGGGATACTGGAGGCTGGCCGTGCCCGGCGCCGGCAGCTACCGCGTCGCGGCCCAGGGATTCGGCTATCGCTCCGAGACCTCGGGCCTCATCGAGGTCGGCGCCGACGCGGCGCTCGAGGCGATCTTCCATCTCGAGCCCATCGCCATCATGCTCGACCCGATCGAGGTCGAGATCCGGCGCACGCGCGAGTATCTCGAGCTCACCGGGTTCTTCGAGCGCCAGCGCGGGAACTTCGGGCATTTCATCACACCCGAAGCGATCGAGCGCCGACAGGCGGCGCGCATCACGGACCTGCTCGCGGCCGTTCCGGGCGTGCGGGTCGGTGCCATGTCCGGGGGTAGCGCCGGGCCCTCGCAGGTCGAGCTGCGTGGCAGCAGCATCACCCAAGGGGGCACGTGCCGCCCGCGCATCTTCGTCGACGGGTTGATGTACAACCGGGGCGACGCACGTCCGGTCGCCGACTTCGAGCTGACGCCGACGGAAGAGCGCGAGGAACAGATGATGCGCGAAGAACAGGCGCTGAGCCTCGACGACATCGGCCACCCGTCGACGATCGCGGGCATCGAGGTCTACCGGAGCGCGAGCCAGGTGCCCGTTCAGTTCGGCGGCACCAGTGTGGAGACGCTCTGCGGAGTGATCGTGGTCTGGACGCGAACCGGCCGCCCCGGCGGGCGGGGCGGCTGAGGTCAGCGACGCGGCTCGGTCACCGGCCCCGCTCGAGCAGCGCGAGGTTCACCAGCGTGGCGATTCGAGCTTCGAGCGACCCGCGCGATGCGCAGTCGACCGGGTTGCCCGACACGCCGCGAGGCCGGGCCGCCGCCTGGACGGTCGTCTCGAGACGGCTGGCACCGGCTTCCCCGTCGAGCACCCGCGTGACCACCGTCATGCGCACGTCGTACTCGTCGGCACGCGGGGTGGCCGTGGGTCCGGTTCCGCAATCAATGAAGGTCGACAGTCTCTGGCCCTCGATGCGACGGACCCGGACGTTTCTGGCGCCATAGAGACGCTCCGCCGGAACAGCACCCGCCTCGTCGATGCCCAGCCGCTCGTAGACCTCGGGCAGCACCGCCCACACCGAGTCCGGCGCGTGATCGATGCCGTGCATCGCGAACCCGCCCTCGTTGTGCATCTCGGTCGACCCCAACTCGCCGACCCCCGACGTCACTCCCATGCGTTCCACGGGCGCCGGACCGGAGCTACCGCCCGTGCCCGCGGTGCCGCCACATGCGCCGACCACCAGGGCCACCGCAAGCATCGCGATCCACCTCTGCGTGACCTTCATCGACCCACCTCCGTGACGGTAATCGGCCCGCTACAGCGAGCGCAGGAACAGAACCAGGTACTCCTGAACCAGATACGGGAGCGCGGCGAACCGGTTTCTCGCCGCGGTCGCTTCACCCCCGTGCGCGAGAATCGCCTCGCGAAGGTCGAGCGCGCGCCCGTCATGCAGAAAGAACCTCCGATGCTGGAGTCCCATCAGCGGCGCGGTCCTGACTTCGGTGGGGCTCGCGTCCACCGCGCAGGTCGTGGCCAGATCGGGACCCAGGTCGTGGAGAAGGAGGTCCGAGTAGAGATACACCGTCTTCTCGGAGAGGGCTTGGACCGCATGCGGACCCGTTCTCATCGCCGGGGTGTGGCACCCCGTACACCCGATGTCTTCGAAGACCTGTGCGCCGGCCTCCAGCGTGTCGGCGTGGGCGCTCGAGCGGGGTGCGACGCGCGCGGGCGCCGCGAGGTAGCGCGAGAACGCCGTCAACAACTCGATGGTGCGGGCGTCGACTTCCGGCTCACCGACGAGGTCGGTTCCGGCCGGTGGGGCCGCGCCGTTGACGAAATCGCGTTGGTCCGGGGCCGTGGTCAGCCCCATCTCGAGGTGGAGCGCGCTCCGGGTGAACTCGTCCAGCGTGGTGACGTCGGCCTTCCAGCCGAAGCGCATCACACGCCCATCGGGCGCGCGGGCCGCACGGCCCGAGATGCCGTCACCGTCGGCATCGTCCGGATCGTGCCGCCGGAGAATCGCCTCGTCGGGAATCGCCTCCACGAGCCCGAGGCCGAACATGAACGGCGGAAGAAACCGCCCGGTCTCGGTCGCCCCGTCAGGCACGACCTCACGACTGTGGCCGAGCGCCCGCATCGCAGGCGTGACCTGCCGCCGCACATTCTGCCCGCCGCTCTCGACCAGGAGGTCGCACCTGCCGGCCGGATCGTACCGGGTGGCCTTGGTCACGAACTCGTTGACGGTCGTGCCACCGGCGGCGGGCACGGTATGACACGCGCTGCACTGGTTCTCGTTGAACGCCGGCCCGAGGCCCTCCTCTTCCCGAAACACCTTGTTGAAGAGCGCGAGGCCCGCCTGGAACTCGGCGAGCTGCGGGGGGTCGAGCCCTGGCAGCGGTTCGCCCGGCTCGGCTTCCGCCGTCGGGAACGAAGGCTCGCACGCAGCCGTACAAAGGAGCACCAGAACGAGGTAGCGCATGAGCCTGAGCTTAGGAGGTAGCATGAGGGCGAACAAGCCCACCTGGGGCGCACGAGGCCGCGTGTTGCTCGCCGCGGTCGCGTTGGCCGCCGCGGGCTGCAACGACGAGCTTCACCTCTCGGTCGTGCAGCTCGACGTGGGCCCCGACCCGGCGCGACCCGGCGACCTGGTCCAGGCCACGGTCGAGGTGAACATCTTGCCCGCGCAGGGCCACGCGATCTACCTGTTCATCGATGGTCAGGAGCACCTGCGGCAGAGCAACAACGGCGCGCCCCCCGTGCCGGTGATCCTGCAACTCGGCGACGCCGCCGACCTCATCGAGACGTACGGCGCGGGTGAGAAGGAGGTGTGGGTCGAGGTGCGCCTGGACGCGAACGGCGATCTCGCACGCAGCCGCTCCGACACCTTCGTGCTCGAAGCGGCCAGCGAGGGCATGTGACCCGCCGGCCGGCCGCCGCACGCGCGGCCCTCGGCCTCGTCGCGGCCGTCGCGCTCGGCGCGTGCGCGGGCCTCCGGAGCGATGCGCCCG
>CBFGQV010000371.1:0-3277 GCA_965651045.1 uncultured bacterium | reverse complement strand
CGAGAGGGTCCGCCGCCCGCGGTGCGTTCGGGAGGGGGTCAGCCTCGATGTGGCCGGTACTCGACGCCGTCGAGTCCTTCGAGGTCGGCGTCCTGCGTCCACAGGGTGGCCCCGGCGGATCGGGCCGTCGCGAGAATCACGCTGTCCGCAAGGGGCAGGCTCAACTCCGCGCTGAGCTCCGCGGCCATGATCGCCAGGTCGCCGTCGAGCGCGACGACCTCGGCCCGCTTCATCTGAGCCACGGCTCGGAGGGCCAACTCCGAATCCCGCTGCACGCGGATTTGCTTGAAGACTTCGAACAGCGTGATGCTCGGCACAAGCAGGGCCCCGGCATCTGCTGCGACGGCGGCAAACTCACCGGCGTTCGGCCCATCGGCAAAGTATTCGAGCCAGGCCGAAGAGTCGAGAACGTTCATGCACGATCGTCGTCACGCGGCACCGTCGTGTCGATTCCACGCACGAAGCCCCGCATGGTTTCGATGGGCTCGAGCGGGATCAGCGCGATGCGGCCCTTGAACGGGATCGCCTCGACCTTCTGGCCCGGCTGGAGCTTCAGGCGCTCCCGAACGTCTTTCGGAATGACGACCTGAAAGCGCGACGAGATGGTGACGACGGTCATGAAGCTGCGACTCACTGTCGGTACGGTATGATCAACATACGTACGATCAATATATCGCAAGACGTGATCAAGCGGGGGGGATTCGCGCTCAGCCCCCGAACTCGATCGCGCGAATCACCACCGGCGCGATCACCGTGTGCGGCCCCTCGGTCAACGCGACGTCGTTGAAGTAGAGCACGCGCCCGTCGGGGCTGAAGGCGAGGTCGTTCGGAAGCGAGAGCGTGGCTTCGAGCGCCGGCCCGTCGCGGAGCCCGCGCTCGCCGGTGCCGGCGATCAGGGTGAGCGAGCCGTCGAGGTCGAGCCGGTAGATCTGGTTGGCGCCACGCGCCACGACCCACAGGGCGCCGTCGTGCCAGACCAGGTGCCCGTTGTTGTCGCCCGGCACGGTGGCGAGCACCGACGCCGACCCGTCGGGCGCGAGCGCCACCACGTCGCCGTTGCCGAAGTTGGCCACGTAGAGCGTGCCGTCGGGCGCGCGCGTGATGCCGTTCGGGCACCGGAGCAGCTCGGAGTCCGAGAAGAGCGACGAGGCGCCATCGGGGCTCACGCGCTGGACCGTATGGTTGCCGCAGTTCGCCACGAAGAGCGTGTCGCCGGGCGCGACCGCGATGCCCACCGGGCCCCGAATGCCCTCCGACACCCACGCCTCGACCGAGCCGTCGGGGGCGATGCGGCTCAGGCGGTTCGCTCCGATGTTGGACTGCAGGAAGCGGCCCTCGGAGTCGAAGGCGTTGCCCGACGCGCCCACCAATCCCGTCGCCCAGACGCGGACCTCGCCCGAGGGCGTGATGCGGTAGACGTGCGGACCGGGCGGCCCCTGCAGGGTGCGCCCGAAGTCCGACATGTAGATGAGCCCGTCGGCGTCGACCTCCATGCCCCCCGAACCGGCCGAGATCGTGTCGGTCAGAGTGACGACGCGTTGGGCGAGGGTGGGGGCGGGGGCGAGCGCGGTGACGGTCGCCAGGCTCGCGGCGAGGGGGGCTGGGGCGAGGCGCATGGGCAGGGGCGTCGGTGAAGCGGGTCGTGGTGGGTGAACACTTCCCCCTACGGCGGCCGGGTCGCGAGGCTTACCTGCGCCCTGCATCTCTCTCTTGCCAGCTACCTTGTATTGGCATATAGTAGGACGTGCCGACCGACTTCGTGGACAACTGGATGACGCAGGCCCGAAAGGGCGTGCTCGAGCTCGCAGTGCTGAACGCGCTGCGGGGCCGCCGTCTCTACGGCTACGAGATCGTCAAGCGCTTGCAGCGCGTGCGCGGCCTCGTCATCAGCGAAGGCACGATCTATCCGATCATGAGCCGGCTGCAGCGCGAGAAGCTGGTCACCTCGTCGCTCGAGCCCTCGCCCGAGGGACCGGCCCGCAAGTACTACCGCCTGACGCCCGGAGGAGAGGCGACGCTCGACCAGATGAACGATCTCTGGCGAGCCGTCGCGGCCGGCGTCGAGGAACTGAAGCATGACGATTCCGCTGACTGACCGCGCCCGCTCGCGACTCGAGCAGTACCTGGCCGAGGTGCACGCCGCCGTGGCGCGGGGGGGCGACGCCGATGCCGGCGACGTGGTCGCGGGCATTCGCGAGCACGTCGAAGCCGAACTCGCGGTCGCGGCGCACGAGGGGCCCGTCACCGCCGAGGCCATCGAGCGCGTACTCGAGCGCCTCGGCTCACCCGAGCGATGGCACGACACCGGAGCCGCGGGCACGGCGCCCCCGGCGGCCCGAGCGTCACACCCCTCGGGTCCTTCGCTGTCCGTCGCCGCGCTGGCTGCCTTCGGCATGGCGATCGTCGGTGCCCTGCTCACGGCCTTCGGGTGGCCCGTTCCCGGGCTCACCCTCGTGGCGCTCGGCGCGCTGGCGGCCCGCGCCGCGCTCGAAGGCGACCCGCCGGCCGAGGGATCGGCCGCCGGTCTGCTCCGCACCTACTGGACCGCGGCGGTGTTCGCCCTGGTCGCGCTCGTCGCGCTCGCCCCAGCAGCGCTCGTGTGGGGAAGCGCCCAGATCGGCGGCGCCCTCGACCACTGGGCCAACCCGGGCGCGCCCCCGGTTCCGGGCACCCGTCGCACGGGCTACTGGTGGGGCGTCATCGGTGCGGCGCTCGCCGCGTCGGCCTTCTGGAGCGCGGCGCTGGCCATGCTCGCGTTCCGGTGGCCCCATGTCGTGAATCGCCTGCTCGGGCCGGCGCCCTTCAGGCTGACGCGGCGCTTCGCGATCGTCTTCGCGCTGCCCTTGATCACGGCCCTCGGTGCGGCCGGCTGCGAGCCGGTACCGGCCGATCGCCCGGAGACCGCGCCCGAGGCCGCCCTGCCCCCCGTCGCCCAGCGCATCGCCGCCGTCGATTCGGCGCACCTCACCGCGATCGACTCGGTACGCGCGCTGCTCCGGCCGCTCGCCCGCGAGGGTGTGGCCATCGCCGTCGCCGTGCATCGGGGCGACCGTGCGATCTGGGTCGAGGGGCTCGGATACGCCGGCCCGGACGAGAGGCGCGTGGCCGACCCGCGCGCGACGCTCTTTCGCGTCTACAGCCTCTCAAAGCCGCTCACCGCCGTGGCCGGTGCCCGGCTGATGGAGGCCGGCGCGCTCGACCCCGACGCCCCCGTTCAGCGCGACGTACCCGCCTTCCCGGTCAAGGACCGCCCGGTCACGATCATGGGGCTCGCGAC
>CBFGQV010000370.1:0-3279 GCA_965651045.1 uncultured bacterium | reverse complement strand
TGCGCCTCGGGCAGCGGGTAGGTGCCCTCGAGCTCGATCGGGTTCTGGGTCGCGAACACGTAGAAGGGCTCGGCCAGCTCGTAGGTCGTGCCCTGCACGGTGACCCGGTGCTCCTGCATGGCCTCGAGCAGCGCGGCCTGGGTCTTGGGCGGCGTGCGGTTGATCTCGTCGGCCAGCACGATGTTGGCGAAGATCGGCCCCGGCTCGAACACCATGTGGCGCCGCCCGGTCTGCGCGTCTTCCTGAATCAGGTCCGTGCCGGTGATGTCGGACGGCATCAGGTCGGGTGTGAACTGTATACGGCTGAAGCTCAGGTCGAGCACGTCGGCGACGGTGCGGATCAGCAGCGTCTTGGCCAGGCCCGGCACGCCCACGAGCAGCGAGTTGCCGCCGACGAAAAGTGTGAGCAGCACCTGCTCCACGACCTCTTCCTGGCCGATGATCCGCTTCCGGATCTCGGCGAGAATGGCCTCGCGGCCGGACTGCATGCGGTCGGCGAGGGCCACCTCGTCCGCCCGCTCCAGGCGTGCCGGCTCGATCACGTCGTCGCTCAAGGTCTCGTCCTCTCGTGGGTCTGGTTCGTCGGGAAGGTCGTGGTGGCCGTTCGTGCGGGTGCCGCCGCTCAGTGCGTCATCGCGTACACCAGATAGTTCACACCGAACTTGTACGCCTCGTTGGAAAGGTCGATCGGGTAGTACCCCCGGTCCGACCACTCCCAGTAGTCGCCGATGTCGTTGTTGTAGTTGAGAATCGCCATGATGCGCTTCGACGTGTCGTTGTCTTCGAAGAGCCCAAGATACATCGGCCGGTACTGCGGAAAGGTCGGCGGCGCGAGCGCGTGCGGATCGGCGATGTGGAAGAACGAGTCGAAGATCTCGTGGTCGTTCGGCACCTCGAGTATGCGCGTACCCGGAAGCGCCGCCTGCACGATCGCCTCGAGCTGGTAGATCTGCTCGGCGCGGAAGTCGTCGACGATCAGGAATCCCCCCTTGCTCAGGTACTCGCCGAGCGCCGTGACTTCGGCGGGCGAAGCGTCCCAATACCCGACCTCGACCACGTAGGCGACCGGGTACTTGAAGACCTCGGGGTCGTCCATGCGCAGGATCCGGCTGCCGCCCATGAACGGATCGATCATCGTCGTCTCGGATATGATGCGGGCGAAGTTTGTCTCGGCGCGCGGATAATCGTGCGCCCACTCCGGCTCGCGCCCGCGGCCGCGGAAGCCCCCGAACCCACGCATCGAACGCGCGCCCCGCACGTCGTACTCGATGCGCACGAAGGTGAACCGTCCGTCGTACGGCACCTCTTCCTGCCGAACCTCGTCCCGTCCGGGGGTCTTGGGGATCTCCGGCGCGGCGGCACCGAGCGACAGCCCCGCGGCGGCGGTGAAGCCGAAGGCTGTGGCGAGCGCCATGAGGGGCGCCTTCATGGAGCCCCCCCGGTGCCGCGCAGCTCGAGCAGCAGGTCGAGCGCCGCCTCGTAGCCCGGCGCGATCTCGAGCGCCCGAAGCACCTGGGTGCGCGCTTCGGCCGAGTCGCCCGCGCGGTGCAGTGAACGCGCGAGTCGGTAGTGTGCGTCGGCCCGGTCGGGCGGATCGAGCGCCAGGATCACGCGGCGCTCGCGAACGGCCAGCCGGTGCCGCCCCGCGTCGTCCGCGAGGTCGGCCAGACGGCGGTGCGGCTCGAGCTGCTGGGGCGCGATCTCGACGGCGCGCTCCAGCGCGGCCCGCTCTCCGGCGGCGTCGCCGAGGCGGCGGCGCAGCTCGGCCTCGTCGAGGTGCACCTGATGCAGGCTCTCGCCCAGCTCGCCCAGTCGCCGGAGCGCGTCCGCCGCACCGGCGAGGTCGCCCCGCGCCTCACGAAGGGTGGCGAGGTGGCGGAGCGGGCCGTCCGGGGCGCCGTATCCGGGAAAGAGCTCGAGCGCCGCCTCGAGGTGCTCTTCGGCTTCGTCGTGCGCCCCCTCACGTACGAGCGCGGCGCCCAGAGCGAGCCGTGCCCGGAAGTCGGCCGGCCGCTGGCGCACCGCCTGCCGCAGGCCGGCGAGGCCCTCCGCCGCGAGCTGCGGACCCTGGCTCGGCGTGAGGGCGCGGAGTTCGCGCTCGAAGCGCGTGCGAACGTATCGGTCGAACGCGTCGTCGAGCGCGTCGGGGTCGAGCCCGAGAATCCGTTCGGCGAGAAGCTCGGTGTCGTGGCCGGCGCGGTAGCCGGCCAGGAAGTCGCGTATGGCCGCGAATCCCCACTCCTCCTCGATCCAGTCGAAGACGAGCGACGACTGCGTATATGCGAGCACGACCTGCTCGGGAAAGGCCGGGCGCACGAAGGCCTCGTTCAGGTTCGTGAGCGTCGGCATGCGGCCTTCGCGATACGCGCCGAGGAAGGCCGGACCGACGCGATGCCCCCAGTACGGTCGCGCGACGCGCTGCTCGCGCACCGCGAGGCCCTCGCTGAACCAGCGCGGCACGTTGTGGTTCGTGAGGCCGAGGTGATACGCGTGCGCCAGTTCGTGCCAGAAGGTGCTGGCCCAGTTGAAGTCGCCGATGTCGCGGGCCGTGGGCGAGTCCATGACGAGCGTGCTGCCGAAGCTCACGCCGAGCGCTCCGAGCCCCACCAAGCCGAGCGTGCGGACCGAGAAGTCCGCGTGTCGCGGAAAGACCTCGAGCCGGATCGGCGTCGGCGGCTCACCGCCGTAGCGCTGCCGCAGCGCGGCGTAGGCCTCTTCGGCGAGCTCGGCGAGATAGGGCGCGAGCACGCCCGCTTCGTCTCCGTGCAGGAAGAGCCGGAAGTGCTCGGTCTCGACCGTCTCGTACTCGTCGAAGGTGTCCAGCAGATCGAGGTTGTTCTTGAACCAGGGGTTGTAGGGGTCGCCTTCGAACGCGCGTTCGAGCGCCGCCCGCCCCGCGTCGATCTCGCCGATGCGGAGCCGGTTCATGCCGAGCAGTCCCCAGCCTTCCCAGGCCAGCGAGTCGCGGCGCACCGCCTCGGCGGCCAGCTCGACCGCCTCGTGGTACTTGCGGTAGTCGACCGCCAGGTCGGCTGCGGCCACGAACAGGTCCGCGAAGGCCGGGTTCAGGGCGAGCGCGCGGTCGCGCGTGCGCTGCCACCCGGCCTGGTCGCCGTCGAGCCGATAGGTCGCGGCGAGCACGGCGAGCGCGTCGAGGCTGTTGGGGTTCGACCGGAGCGCGCGCTCGGCTTCGGCGCGCGCCACCGAAGGGTCTTCGGTCTTGAGGTGGAGCCGCGCCAGGAAGGCACGCGCGGGCGCGTGCTCGGGGTTGGTCTCGAG
>CBFGQV010000369.1:0-3283 GCA_965651045.1 uncultured bacterium | reverse complement strand
ACGAGCGCCGACGACGAACTCAGGCCGGCGGCGGCGGGAAGGTCCGACGAGATCGTCGCGTCGACCCCGCGCCGGGCGCCGTACGCGTGCGCGACGAGCGCCGCCGCGCGGGCGTAGTTCTGCCACGCGCCCGGTGCCGCGGCCGCGAGCGCCGGGCCGAGGTCGAAGCGCGCGGGCGGGAAGCGAGGGTCGCGGTTCCGCAACGCGACGCGCCCGTCATCGCGTGGTCGAGCTTCGATGCGCACGGCGCGGTCGAGCGCCATCGGCAGGACCGGGAGCCCGTGGTAGTCGATGTGCTCGCCGATCAGGTTGACGCGCCCCGGCGCACGAACGGCGTACTCCCGCGCCCGCGCCCCCGGGTCGGCGCGCTTCGTCACGTCACGCGCGGACGATCTCGAGGCGCGGCCAGCGCTGCCAGCCGCCGCGCGTGAAGTCGGGGAACGGCGCCGGCCTCGAACCGTTCGCCACCGACCACTCGCTCAGCGGCCCGACCGCGCTGAGCGCCGCCGCGTCGTACACGTTCATGTCGGTCGGAAGCCCCTCGCGCAGGCACTTGACCAGGCGGTAGTCCTCGAGAAAGTCCATGCCGCCGTGCCCGCCGCCCTCCGACATCGCCTCGAGGTCCTTCCAGAGCGGGTGGTCGTACTCGGCCAGGTACGTCTGCCAGTCCTCCCAGCGGTGGTCGGGGCTCAGTCCTTCGATGTGCACGCGGTTCGGGTAGCCCTGGAAGAGGCCCTTCGTGCCCTGCACCATGTGAATGCGGGAGTACGGCCGGGGCAGGTTGGTGTCGTGCGACACGTAGATCGTGCGCCCGTTGGCCGTCTTCACGAGGCTCACGTTGACGTCGCCCAGCGCGTACTCCTCGGCGCGCTTCGGGTGACCTTCCGGGTAGTGCTCGCGCGCCCACGCCTGGAGTCCGCGCGACGGCGAACTCATCGAGACCAGGTAGTCGAAGCGGTCGCCCCGGTTGATGTCCATCACGTTGGCCACGGGCCCGAGGCCGTGGGTCGGATACAGGTTCCCGTTCCGCTCGATGGAGTGCAGCCTGCGCCACAGCCCCTCGTTCCGGTCCTGGAACTTGATGGCCCGGAGATCGTGCAGGTATCCGCACTCGGCGTGCAGAACCTCGCCGAAGAGTCCGAGCCGCGCCATGTGGAAGACCATCATCTCGGGACGGTCGTAGTTGCAGTTCTCCATCATGACGCAGTGCCTGCCTTCGGCTTCGGCGACCTCCACCAGCTCCCAGCATCCGTCCAGCGTGTAGGCGGCGGGCACCTCGGTGGCGGCGTGCGAGCCGTTCCGCATGGCGGCGACGCAGACCGGCACGTGCCAGCGCCACGGCGTCGCGGTGAAGACCAGGTCCATGTCTTCGGTCTCGCACATGCGCACGAAGTCGGTGTCGTCGCGCCCGTAGAGGGCGGGCCGGGGGCGGCCCGCGTCGACCACCCACCCGGCGACCTCTTCGTTCCTGGGCCCGTCGATGTCGCAGAGCGCGACGATCTCGACGCCCGCCAGCCTCAGGAAGTTGCGCACGTGCGCGCCGCCCTGGAGTCCCACCCCGACGAACCCGACGCGGAGCACGTCGATGGGCTGGTTGCGGAACAGTTCGTCGGGCCCCGGTCCGAGCCCTTCGGGGGGCCGCGCGTCGGGTGCCGGGCTCGCCTCCTGCGCTCGGACTTCCCGGCCCAGTCCGGCCGTGGCCGCGGCGCCGAGTCCGAGGGCGCCGAGGCGCAACAGGTCGCGGCGGGGAAGCAACGAAGGGTCGTGGGGATCGCGGTCGGACATGGGCGGACTCGTCGGTCGGGAGGCGAAGGGTCGCCTCAACATGCCGACCGGCAGGAGGCGCGAGCAACCGCCGGCTCACGATCGAGCGGGAGGCCGGGGATCAGCGCTCGTAGGCCTTGCCTCGCGGGAGTACGCGCAGCACCAAGATCACGTCGTCTTCCTCGACGTAGGCGTACCGCACGCGGATATCCCCGACCCTCAACCGCCACTCGGGCGGCTTGATGTCTACGAGCCTCCTGATGTCGCCCTCATCGGTCGCGGCGAGCTTTCGGAGCGCCTCCCACACTTTCGCTTGGTGCTGCCTGTCCAGGCGCCTAAGGTCCTTTCTGGCGCGGTTGGTTACGAGTAGCTTCCGGCTCAGAACCCAAGCTCCTGCTTGATCTCGTCGAGCGTGTGCACACGCCCGGCCTTGTGGTCCTCCCAGGCCTCACGCACGCCGGCCTCTTCCTCTTCGGTGACTGGCTCGTCATCGAGAGGTGCATTCATGAGCTTGCGAATAAAGGGATCGCCACGCTCGGCCAGGTACTCGAGGTAGCGCTCCGCAGCGCGGATGTCCTCGTCGGGAATCCGCTCCACGAGCCGGTAGAGTCGTTCTTTGGCCTTGGCTTCCATGGCGGTCGTTCCTGCGGCGGTAATCGTCATCGACAAGCAATTTCCATACTACCGTTCGGCACGTCTGTTGGTTTCCTGAGTGGGCCCCACGCCGGTCGAACCGGGCACCAGCAAGAGCGGTCGTGGACCCCACGAGGCTACTCTACGACCGGCGGGGGAAGGTTGAACCGCCCCGGAATCGCTGGAGGGTCCGACGCTTGAGAAAGGTCGCCGGACCCGGGAGGACACGGGAAGCGAGTCGAGTTGACGACGCGGGAACAGACGTCCTGCGTGCGGAAGATCCTCCACACCCGTTCGCGGACGATTCCCGACGGCGGCCCGGGCGTACGCGCTGCATCGTGGGTCAGGTACCCGCGCCCCGCGCCCCGTGCAGGAGGAGCTCCCATGCGTATGGTCCAGGTCGCGACGGCCCTCGTCGCAGCGTTCGTGCTCGCCGCGTGCGGCGGCGACACCCCACCGCCCGAGGCGCAACCCACCGCGGCCGACACCGTCGCCGCGGCGCTGGCGCAGTTCGACGCCGCCGCCTTCGATACGATCGCCTGGGAATCACCGGGCGAAGCCGTCGTTCGTGGAAGCGTCGTCTTCAGCTACTCGTGCAGGAAGTGCCACGGCACGCAGGGCTGGGGCGACGGAGGCTTCGTGTCGCAGGGCGATACGATCCGGCCGCCCTCGTTCCACGACGTCGACTGGCGCTTCCGGGCCGACCTCGAGGGCCTGCGGCAGCACATCTTCACCGGCACCGCCGAAGGCATGCCCCACTGGGGGCTCGAGGGGCTCAAGTACAGGGACATCGACGCGGTCGCCCGCTTCATTCAGGACCGGCTGGTCGCGCCCGCCGGGTGAACCGACGACGCCCCACCCGCTGCCCGAAGACGGCGGGTGGGGC
>CBFGQV010000368.1:0-3285 GCA_965651045.1 uncultured bacterium | reverse complement strand
CGCGGGGTACTCCCTTTCTTCAGCGACCTGCTAACGTACACCCGCCGCACCCTGAGGCAACGGCTCGGGGGCCGGTCAGAACTCGTACTGCAGCCGCACCAGCAGGAGCCGCCCGAGCGCGGGCGCCCCGACGAACTCCTGATGCACGTTGTCGAAGAGGTTGGTGGCCGTCAGGCTGAGCGTCGCTCCGGGCAGCTGCGGCAGGCGGTACGCCGCGTTCGCGTCGAAGACGCCGTAGCCGTCCACCCGGCCCGTGTACACGCCGGAGTTCATGGGAAACTCGCCCGAGAACCGCGCCCGCCCCTCGAGCGCGAGCCCCCGGACCTTGTCGTCCCAGCGCACCCCCAGCGACCCCTTGCTCGTCGGGGCGTTCAGGGCGATGTCGAGCGGATCGTCGCAGGCTCCGGCGCTGGCGCCGCCGCCTCCGGTGCGGAAGCACTCGTCGCTCACGTGCGAGTACGATCCGGTGAAGCTCAACCGATCGGTGGCCAGGAGCTGGAAGGCGAGATCGAAGCCCCAGAGGTCCACGTCGCCGAAGTTCCGGTAGGTGAGCATGAGCTCGGGGGTGCCGAGCTGGTCGGGCGAGACCGTGCCCACCGGCACCTGCGCGAAGCCCTGAATGATCTGGGTCGCCTGCTCCTGCGACACCACGCCGCCCTGAATCAGCGGCCCCAGGCGGTGGAGCACGTACGCCTGGACCGACTCGGGGGTGAAGAAGATGCTCGGCGTCTCGACCCGGAGCGGCCCGACGAAGTCCTTGAGGCGGGTCGAGTACAGGTCGGCCGACACGAGCAGCTTGCTGCCCAGGAGCCCCTTGTAGCCGACCTCGAAGGTGTTCGAGATCGTCGGCTTGATGCGCTCGATCGGCTCGGGGCCGTCGTCCGGAAGGAAGGTGAGCGCTTCCTGGCTGAAGCGAAGGAACCGCGATCCCAACTGGGGATCTCCGGGCTGCGTGCCCGGCCCCAGCAGGAAGGGCCTCAGCTCGGCGGGCACGAAGCCCTGCACGAGGCCGTCCCAGAGCACGGCCGCGTTGGCCGGAAGCTGCTGGCCCGGCGCGAAGGGGCTGTACATGCAGTAGCCCTGGAGCCCGCCCTGACAGCTCTGGTCGAAGGTGAATCCGCTCTCGGGCACGCCGAGCGTGCGAATGTCGTAACCGGTGGGACCCACCGGAATGCGCGCCGCCAGCAGGTCGAGGAAGAGGTTGTTGGTGGTCGGCGTCGAGAAGGCGCGGTTGAAGGTCACCCGGAAGGTCTGGTTCTCGTCCGGCTTGAAGAGCACGGCCGCGCGCGGCGAGAAGACCAGGTCTTCGAGCCGGTTGTGGTAGTCGATCCGGAGCGCCCCGACGAGGTCGACCTTGTCCGAGAGCGCCGTGCGCGAGTGCGCGTAGCCGCCGACCTCGTCGATCTGGTCGTCGTCTTCGTTCCGCCCGGTGATCGTGCCCTCGGTCTTGGGCACGGTTCGCTGCAGGTCGAGCCCGTAGATGAAGTCCTGGTTCTCGCCCACCTCGAATCCGTGCTGGAGCTGGCCGACGAGCATGTACGAGCGGTCGGTGATCGATTGGCCCGTGCGCAGCAGGTAGGTGTCCCCCGCGTCGCTCGTGTTGTAGAAGAGCTGCCCGAAGAGGCGCCCCTTGCGGGCCCGGCCCTGCAGGTAGCTGTAGCGCCAGTCTCTGGCCTGCCCCGCGCCGAGCCCGGTCAGCTCGATACTCGACGCGAGCTGGTTCACACCCGCGTTGACGATGAACTCGCCGTCGCTCCACGGGCGCACGTCGAGCCGCACCTCGCCGCCGAACCGCTCCGCCTCGTTGTCGCGGGCTCCGATGAGGTCGTTGGCGCCCGGCAGTTTCGAAAGCGAGTCTTCGACCGGGTCCACGAATTCCCAGTCGTCGCCCCGGAAGTACTGCCCCGAGACCTTGAGCCCTACGGTCTCCGACAGCCGGTGCGCCGAACGGAACTGCGTCTGGAGCACCGAACGCTCGCCCGCCGCCACGCTCACCGCGCTGCCCGTGGTGTCGAGCGGCGAGGTCGTGATGATGTGCAGCACGCCGTCGGCCGAGTTCGGGCCGTACAACGCCGCCGCCGGCCCGAGCAGCACCTCGATGCGTTCCACGTCGAGCTGCGACGTGGGAATCATGTTGTAGGCGTTGAAGCGAAGCGACGGCACGCTCGCGTAGCGGTTGTCGGTCATGACCAGGAGCGCGCCCGAGAACACGTTGTTGAAGCCCCGCGTGACCACGTTGCTCTGGCTGAGCCCGGTCTGCGAGACGTCGACGCCCGGCAGCGCGCGCACGTGCTCGGTCGGGCTCAGCACCGCGCGCTCCTGAATGCGCTCCCGGCCGATGGTGACGACGTTGTTGGGCGACTCGAGCGCCTTCTCTTCGGCGCGCCGCCCGGTCACCACGAACGGGTTCAGCGTGAAGACGTTGGACTCGAGCTCGATGCGGACGGTCGTGGTGCCACCCGCCGTGATCTCCACGCCGTCGAGACGCGCCTGGCGATAGGCCAGCCGCTGCGCCACCACCGAGTAGGTGCCCGGCGGAAGCGTCACCCGGAACTGCCCGTTGGCGTCGGTGAGCCGAGGGGGCGCGTCGCTCGAGGGGATCAGGATCTCGACGGTCGCGAGCGGTTGGCCGGTCTCCCGGTCGACCACGGTGCCGACGAGGGTGCCCTGCTGGGCGGCGAGCGGAGAGGCGACGACGGCGGTCGCGAGAACCGCCAGGAACACACGGAGAGTCTTCATGGCCCGTGAACTCCAAGGGGGAATCCGAGGCGGCCGCAGCCGCGCACATCGGAAAGCTAGAAAATCGGACATGTCCGTTTCAATACGTTGCGGTCCGCAAGTGGGGCGGCGAGCTTCCGGCCCATGAACGAGACCCCGTTGGCTGCCGGTTTGCGAGACGTTCCCGCCGATGTCCAGGACGCAGCTCAGGCGCTGCGCGGTGTGGTAGGGCGTACGCCGACATTCATTTCCCACGCGCTCTCGGGTCGCCTCGGCCGCGAGGTCGTGCTCAAGGCCGAACACCTCCAGGTCACCGGGTCGTTCAAGGCCCGCGGGGCGTTCACCTGCATCGGCCGCCTGAGCGCCGCCGAGCGTCGGCGGGGCGTGGTCACCGTGTCCGCCGGCAACCATGCGGCCGCGGTGGCCTGGGCGGCGCGCGCGGCGGGTGTGCCGGCGACCGTGATCATGCCCCGAACGGCCCCGAAGCCCAAGCTCGACGCGTGCCGCTCGTTCGGCGCCCGGGTCCTGCTCGAGCGGGGCGGTGTCGCTCATGGTCGGCTCCTCCTC
>CBFGQV010000367.1:0-3290 GCA_965651045.1 uncultured bacterium | reverse complement strand
CTTCGTCGTTACCACGTCTCGACGTAGCCACGGCTATGCCTTCGACGCGGTGCCTGGAAGCTGGGGCCGTGGCGCTCCCAACGCGGGGCATCCCACACCTTCAACACCCTTCCGGGCGAGGAGGAGCAACGACGCATCACCCGCGAAACACCCTTGCGCCCGTAACCGAATGGGATAAGATGACCTACACGGTGACGGGGTGCTCCGTTTCTTCAGCGACCTGCTAGAGGGCCATGACCGACACGACTCGCCCCCCCGTCACCGTTGGTGTGGCGGGGGGGAGCGGCTATACGGGGGTCGAACTCCTCCGCATTCTCGCGCACCACGACGGGGTGCGCGTCGCTTTCGCCACCGCACGTTCCGAGGCCGGGCACCCGTCTCCGGTGCCCGGGCTCGACTACGCCGACCTCGGTCCCGAGGCCGTGGCGGACGTCGACCTGGTCTTTCTCTGTCTGCCGCACGGCGCCGCATTGCCCTGGATGGCCGCCGCCCGCGAACACGGCACCCGGGTGATCGACCTCACGGCCGACCACCGCCCGGGCTCGGGGCGCGAGGAGGGCGTGCTCTACGGCATGACCGAGCTCGCCGGCGACCGGCTGCGGGCGAGCGATCTCGTGGCGAATCCCGGGTGCTACCCGACCGGGGTGATTCTCGCGCTCCGCCCGCTCGCCGACGCCGGGCTCGTGGACGCGGACCGCCCGGTGGTGGTGCAGGCGGCGTCGGGGGTGACGGGGGCCGGGCGATCGCCGAAACGCGAGCTCCTCTTCGCCGAGGTGCATGGCGACTTCCGCGCCTACGGACTCGGCAACGGACACCGGCATCTGCTCGAGATGCGAGCCACGCTGCCGGAGCTCGACCTGCTCTTCACGCCGCACCTGCTGCCGATTCCCAGGGGGATTCTCGAGACGATCGCGCTCCCGGTGCCGGAGGGGGTCGACGCCGCGGCGGTGCGCGCCTGCTGGAAGGCCCGGTACGACACGAGCCCCGCGGTGCGGGTCGTCGACGAGGCCCCTTCGCTCGCGCGCGTGAGCGGCACGGACCTGCTCCTGCTCGCGGCCTTCGACAACGCCGGGCTCCGCCGGCCGACGGTCACGGTGATCGCGGCGCTGGACAACCTCGGCAAGGGCGCCGCCGGCCAGGCGGTGCAGAACATGAACCTCATGCTCGGCTTCGACGCCGGGAAGGCACTCCGATGCCCGAAGTGATGTCCTCCACGCGCGACGCCCTGCTCGGCGTCTACGCGCCCCCCGAGCAACTCTTCGTACGCGGAGACGGCCCCTGGTTGGAAGACGACACGGGCCGCCGCTACCTGGACTTCACGGCGGGCATCGCCGTCATGGCGCTCGGGCACGCGAGCCCGGTCGTCGACGCGGCGATTCGTGAGGCCCTGGAGACCGGACTCATTCACACGTCGAACCTCTTCCGCACCGAACCTGCCGAGCGGCTCGCCGCCGAGCTGGTCGAGGCGACCTTCGACGCGCGGGTCTTCTTCAGCAATTCGGGCGGCGAAGCCAACGAGGCGGCCTTCAAGTTCGCGCGGCGGCGGGCGCGCAGCCTCTACGGTGCGGAGAAGCACGAGATCGTGGCGTTCCACGGCGCCTTTCACGGGCGCCTCTTCGGCTCGCTCGCGGCGACCGACCGGCCCGCGTACCGGGCACCCTTCGAGCCGCTCATGCCGGGCGTTCATTTCGCCGACATCGGCGACATCGCGAGCGTGCGGGAGGTCTCGAGCCGCGAGCGGACGGCCGCCGTCATTCTCGAGCCCGTGCAGGGAGAGGGGGGTGTGCGGGTCGTGCCGCCCGACTTCGTGCAGGAGGTACGCGCACTCTGTGACGAGCTCGACGCGGTGTTGATCCTGGACGAGATCCAGTGCGGCTTCGGCCGCACCGGCGACCTCTTCGCGTACATGGCCACGGGGGTGACCCCCGACATCATGACGGTGGCGAAGCCGATCGCCGGGGGGCTGCCGATGGGCGCCGCGCTCGTGGCGCCGGGCGTCGCCGAGCACCTCAAGGTCGGCGAGCACGGCACGACCTTCGGCGGCGGGCCACTCGTCGCCTCGGTGGCGCGCGCGGTCTTCCGGACGATTTCCGACCCGTCGTTCCTGACGGGCGTGCGCGAGCGGGCGGCGCGCTTCGAGCGCGCGCTCGAGGGGCTGGCCGAGCGGCAGGCCTCGGTGACGGGCATTCGCGGCAAGGGCCTCATGCGGGGGATCGCACTTTCGACGTCCGCGTCGGAGGTCGTCGGGCGGGCGCGCGAACAGGGGCTCCTGGTCTGCAGCGCGGGGCCCGACGTGATCCGGCTGCTGCCGCCGCTCAACCTGGACCCCGACCTGATCGAACGCGGCGTCGAGCTGCTCGAGCGGGCGATCGCCTCGTGACCGACGAGACGAAGGCCGGCGCCCTCTGGGGTGGCCGCTTCGAGGGGGGCATGGCCCCGCCGATGGTGCCGCTCAACCTGAGCCTCGACGTCGACCGCAGACTCTGGCGTCACGACCTGGTGGGCAGCCGCGCCTGGGCCCGTGCGCTCGGGCGGGCGGGCGTGCTCGACGCCGACGAAGTCGACCGGCTCGTCGAGGGGCTCGACCGCGTCGAGGCTCGGCTCCAGGAGGACGGCGCGTTCGCGGACGTACCGGACGAAGACGTCCACTCGCTGGTCGAGCGGCTGCTGCACGACGAGGTGGGACCGGTCGCGGGCAAGCTGCACACGGGCCGGTCCCGGAACGATCAGGTGGCGACCGACCTCCGGCTCTGGTGCCGTGAGGCCGCCGGACGCCTCGACGGCCATCTGACCGGACTCGCACGCGCGCTCGCAACGCTGGCCGAGGCCGGTATGGACCTGATCATGCCCGGGTACACGCACCTGCAGCAGGGCCAGCCGATCCGGGCCGCGCACTGGGCGCTCGCGCACCTCTGGCCGGTGCTTCGCGACCGCGACCGCGTACGGCGGGCCGGGACGGCCGCCGGGGCGCTGCCGCTCGGCAGCGGGGCGGTCGCGGGTTGCCCCTTTCCGATCGACCGCCGGGCGCTGGCCGCCGATCTCGGCTTCGAGTCGGTGAGCGCCAACAGCCTCGACGCGATCAGCGACCGCGACTTCGCGGCGGAACTGCTCTTCGCGGGCGCGCTCCTGGGCACGCACCTTTCGCGTCTGAGCGAGGACCTGGTGCTCTTCTCGTCACGCGAGTTCGGGTTCGTGCGGCTGCACGACGGATACTCGACGGGCTCGAGCCTCATGCCCCAGAAGCGCAATCCCGACGTGGCCGAGCTTGCGCGCGGCAAGTCGGCCCGCCT
>CBFGQV010000366.1:0-3296 GCA_965651045.1 uncultured bacterium | reverse complement strand
CGTTCGTACACAAGTGACCTCTCAGCTACGGGTCGCGCGACACGCACGTGCGACTGCGGTATCGGAGGACCCAGGCACCGCCCCCTACCCCCCCATCCGCCAAAACGCGATCCCCCCTGCCTGCTGCCCGACCTCTACGTCCGCCACGCGCTCGAAGGTCTCGAGGTCGAAGATGTCGACCTTGCCGGGTTCGGCGCCGACGCCTTCGACGCTGACGAAGGCGTAGCGGGAGTCGGGCGAGACGACGACGCCGTGGGTGACGGTGGTGGAGGTCTCGCGCACGGCCAGGCTCTCGCCGCTCGCGAGGTCGAAGAACTGCACGCCGGCGCCCTGCTTGAGCGTCGCGATCAGCAGTCGGCCGTCGGGGGTCACCTCGAGGTTGTAGGGGCCCCGGCCGGTCTCGAAGGAGCGCACCAGGGACCAGTCGTCGCGGCGCACCTCGTGAATCACGTCGCTCTTGTTGCACGCGACGTACACGAGCGAGCCGTCGGCCGACGGCTCGGACCAGGTGGGCGAGCAGGTGGGCTGCATGGCCATGTCGTGCCCGCCCTCCTCCTCCTGGTGCATGCCCTGGGCCATGTGCTGGGCGTGCATCGCGGCGTGCTCGGCGCCGTCGTGATCCATGCCCTCGTGGTCCATGTCGTGGTCGGCCATGACCTCGATGGGCCCCTCGGCCCCGGTCGCGACCGAGAAGCGGCGGCTCACTTGGAAGGTGCGCGTATCGATCTCGACCAGCTGGTCGTCCATCATGCAGTTCGAGTAGGCGTGCAGGCCGTCGGGCGTGATGCGGAGCCCGTGCGGCATCGTGCAGGTCTCGATCTGGTCGACCTCGATCATGTCGGGCGTGTAGACCACCGACACCGTGCTCGGCACCATCTCGCCGTGCAGGTTGAAGTTCACGGCGAGCGCGTAGAGCCCGTCGGGCGTCACGTCGAGGGTCGCCGGGAACCACCCCAGCAGGATCGGCGCGGCGACCAGCGTGTCGGCGCCCGCCTCGAACTTCCAGATCTTGCCGTCGGGCACGCCGTGGCCGGTGGTCATGTAGACGAAGCGTCCGTCGGGCGAGACGGCAAAGCCGTGCGGGCCCTCGTTCTCGACGGCGATCTCGCCCACGGGAATCGTCTTCTCGACCTCGGCTCCGTCGGGCCCGAAGCGCACGACGTGCATGAGGTCGGCCGATTCGGCGCCGACGTAGACCCGGTAGGTCGCCTCGGGCGGCTCACTCTGGGCGCGCGCCTCGAGCGCCGAGGCCGAAAGGAGGGCGAGGGCCGCGAAACCCGCGGCACCGGCAGCACGAGAAGCTTCCCGGAACACGGCAGTGAGCTCCCACATGAGAAGACAGGCGTTGTAAGGACGGTCCGACCGACGAGTACTACCCAGTACCCCGAACACAAGCTACCGTGATCCGACTTCGGATCGCCACCCTCTTCCCGGAGAACTCCGATGCGACCGAGCCCCATGCCCTACCTCGCCGCCGCCGCGCTCCTCGCGCTCCCGGTGCTTCCGCTGTCCGCGCAGCAATCCCCCGGAACCACGCCCACCGTCGTCGCCGACCTGATGGCCGACGTCCAGCAGGTGCGCGAGAAGCTCGAGGGCCTCGCCGAGGCGATTCCCGAGAGTTCGTGGGATTGGCGGCCCGGCGAAGGGGTCCGGTCGGTCACCGAGGTGTTCATGCACGTGGCCGCCGACAACTATCTGCTCGCCGTGCCGCTCGGCGCGCCCGCGCCGGCGTCGACGGGCATCGTGGCCGAGGACTACGGCACGGTGCAGGCCTACGAGTCGCGCGAGGCGACGAAGGCCGAGGCCCTGGCCGAGCTCCGGGCCTCGTTCGACCACCTCGACCGCGCGATGGCGTCGGTCGACGGCGCCGATCTCGCCGGCACGGTGCAGATCTTCGGCCAGGAGTTCACGGGCCAGGCCTTCCTGATTCTCACGACCACGCACCTGCACGAGCACCTGGGCCAGATGATCGCCTACGCCCGCATGAACGGCGTCGTGCCGCCGTGGAGCCAGGGCGGCTGAGTGCCGCGCGCCCTTTGCCGGGGGGCGCGCCGAGGCCCTATACTCGCCCCCCCCGGCACGCCGGGTGCGAGCCGGCGCTGCCGCGCTGCCGCAGGCCGTTGAACCGCGCACCGACCCATCGATGGAGTCCAGGATCATGAAGACCAGAGCGTTTTTCACCGCCGCAGCCGTCCTGTTCGGGCTGGCGCCGGCGACCCTCGTGGCGCAGGACGCGGCGATGGAGGCCGCTCGGCGCGTCACCGAACTCAGGGCCGAACCGGCCCGGGTCACGGTAGGCGTCGGCGAGCGCGCCGACTTCCGGCTGGTCGCGGTCGACGCCGCGGGCAACGCCGTCGAGGGCGCAGAGTTCCGCATTTTCGGGCGCGGCGTGACGGTGGGCGACGGCTACGTCGAAGGCGCGGTCGGGGGAAGCACCCAGATCATCGCCTCGCTCGTCGTTCCGGCCGACTACGAGGGCACGCCCCCGCAGGTGCGCGTGCCCGTGGAGGTGACCTGGCCCGCCGTCTCGCGCATCGAGATCGCGGCGCGCTCCGACGATCGGCTCTACGCCGGCACGAGCATTCGCCACGGCGCCCGCGCGTATCACGCCGACGGCTCCGAGCGGCCGGAGCCCGAGTTCACCTGGAGTTCGTCGGACCCCGCGGTCGCGACGGTGGACGCGTTCGGCAACGTGACGGCGCACGCCCCCGGCCGGGTCACGATCCGCGTCGACCACGGCAACGCTCGCGGCACGTTGGACTACGAGGTGCCGGCCTTTCCGGCGACCCAGCTCGCGATTCGCGGCGGTCAGGAGCGCGCGCTTCAGGGCGAGGTCGTGACCTTCGAGGCGGTCGCGACCGGAGCGTCGGGCGCGGTCGACGACCTGCCGGTGACCTGGGCGGTCCATTTCGTGCCCGACGACACGATTCACGCGCCGGGCGCGTCGGGGCTCGTCGACGGCGGCAAGTTCGTGGGCGAGACGCCGGGCCAGTACACGATTCTCGCGTCGGCCGGCGACCTCGTCGCGCGCACCATGGTCGACGTCCGGCCCCGGAACGCCGTACGCGAGGTCGAAGTCCAGGGCCAGGGCTCGGTCGACAACGTCCATACCTCGGACCTGTGGGTGTACGAGGGGCTGGACGGCCGTGACTACGCGGTCACGGGCACCTGGGGCGGCGACGGCTGGGCCTACTTCTGGGACGTGACGGACCCGGCGTCGATCGCCAAGATCGACTCGATTCAGGTCGACGCCCGCACGGTGAACGACGTGAAGGTGAGCCCCGACGGGCGCTACG
>CBFGQV010000365.1:0-3321 GCA_965651045.1 uncultured bacterium | reverse complement strand
GCTTCGACGACCAGCCGTTCTCGCTGGTCGATGCGGTCAGCTTCCAGGTCATGCGCGCCGAGGGGGTGCAGCTCGCGTTCGCGTTCGACCACCACTTCGAGGTCGCGGGCTTCGAGCTGCTTCGGTGGGGCAGGGCATAGCCGCTGCCCCTCGGAGATCCTATACGAGGGGGGATGAGCGCGCCGACGGGACCAGCTACCCGGCCGCGAGCTACGCGGGTGGTTTCACGGTGCGCATTCGGTAGCTGCTGTGGGGCGGAGAGCCCTGCCGACGCCCCAGTCGGCAGGGCTCTCGTCGCATCCGTGCACGATCCCGGTGATCAGCCGCCGCTGCGGCTGTCCTTGCCCGTCTCCACGAACCGCACGCACTGGCCCAGGTTCTTGAAGCCCAGCGCTTCCCAGGCGCCGTCGCGGCACTGGTCCTTGTTCTCGAGGCTCAGCACGTAGAAGCGCGTCCAGTCGAAGTCCCAGTCGCGCTCGCCTCCGAGCGCGAGCCGCACGTCGACCGTCTGGCCGGCGGCGAACGTCATGGTCTTCGAACTCTGCTGGCCGCCGCATACAGTCGTTCCGGCGCGGTTGTCGACGCACACGCCCGGATACACGAAGTCGCCCGTGATCACGTCGTGCGCATTGCCCGACGTCAGAACCTCACCGTCGATGCGCACCTCGAAGAAGGCGAGTGAGTTGGTCTCGTTCACGAAGGTGAGCGTGACCTGCCCGACATCGACATCGCTGAACACAACATGGGGATGCCCGTTCAGGTAGTTCGCCTCGTTGGTGCTCGGAAACGCGTAGGCCGACGAGGTCGGGCTCAGGGCCTCACCGGTCGTCGTGTTGTCGGTGGCGGTGAGCACGGTCGCGGGCGGGCCGTCGGCCAGCTCGACCGGGCTGTCGCACGCCGCGAACGCGAGCATGCCGAAAAGGGAGAGGAGCGCGAGTCGCTTCATGGTGTCGAACCTCCGTGGTGATGAGAACGGTCGGGCTCGTTGCCCCGACCGTCGTCAGCATCGCACGGGGGTGTGACAGTCGCCGCCTCACGCTCGGCCCGCTGCTGCAACAGCGTCCTCGCGCGCGATGCCGGACCCGGCATCACGCGTGCGACAGGGGGACGCTAATCCGACCTCGACCGGCTCGATCGAGGCGACCTCCGCCGCGGCATCTGAATGGAGCGCCTCCCAGAGATCGAGCGCCTGTTGGAGACTCGCAGCGCGGTGTCGGGCGTGACCGAGCGCTTTCCGCCTACATGGTTCCACGGACCCCGAGAGTGGCGACCAGCGGGCACCATGCGATAGACTGGAGGGACCCCTTCGCTCGCTTCCTTCCCGCCTACACTCGCTCGAAGCCGTGTCCACGTCTCGCAACGCTCCCTGCTCGTGCGGCTCGGGTCGCAAGTACAAGCACTGTTGCTACGAAAGCGATCAGGCGGCCCAGGCTTCGTCGGACGTCCGGCTGCGGCTCACTGCCCCCGCGATCGCGGCCGCGCGCGCCGCGCGCCGGTGGGAGGCGGACCTCGTGCCGCTCCCACCCATGGCGGAACCGCCGCCCCGCAGCCGCCCCGTGGTCGCGCTGGTCGCCGCCGACGAGCTCGTGATCGATGCGAACGTCACGGCCGTGCGCACGGCAGACACCGCCGCGCTGGCCGACCTCGTGGCGGCCCTTCTGCGGCGAGCGGCCAGAACCGTCGGTACGTGGCCACGCGTGGTGGTGCTTCGCCACACGGAGTTCTCCGATGCGATCGGCGCCGAGCTCAGGGCACACGGGTGCGACATCGAGATCTCGCCGCGCCTGCAGCATGTCGACGACGCGGCGCGAAGCCTGGTGGCAGACGTGATCGGCTCCTACGGGTGGCCGACCCGGAGCGATCCGCCGACCTGGACGGCCTGGGGGCTTCGGCGAGACCTGATCGCGCAGCTCTTCGAGGCCCATGCGCGCCTTCATCGAGCCGCGCCCTGGACCTGGATCTCCGAGCGCCGCCCGATCTTCGTGGAAGATCGCTCCGGCACGGCGCTGGTGGGGCGCGATAGCGAGGCCGTGGTCACGGTGCTCGGTGCGGCAGAGCTCCGACACGGCATCGTCTTCTACCGTGAGTTCACCGACTACGAGGCCATGACGCGGGAATCTACCCGCCCACCGCTCACCGACCTCGACGGGCCCGTGCTGTACCTCGGCTCAACCACCTCGGACCATATGCCGGCCATCATGCGGCGCGAGATCATGGGCGCCGGATGGAGCGTCGCGAGCCCCGATGCATACCCGCACCTACTCTGCTTCCAGACGCCCGGCGGCGGCATTTCTCCAGAGGTCGCACGGGTGTTGATTCGCGTGATCCACGCCGTGGCCGAGCTCACGGAGCGTGCCGGGGACCGGCTCACCGGCTCGGGTGCACTCGAGCACGAACGAGACGGCATCGTGCTCTTTGTTCCGCCAGAGTCCGGGCCAGCGGCGGATCTGCTCTCGGAGCTTCGCGAGGAACTGAAGGACCGGGTGTTCGAGGACCTCGACGAAATCAACGCCACCGTCGCGACGCATATCGACCGAGTGAACACCACGCCCCGCCGCGAGCTGTCCGGACTGGACCCCGAACGCGCCCAGCGCCTGCTCGACGGGGGCTTTCGCGACGAGAGCCCCCTGCGCCTGACGACCGATCTCGACGAAGCGGACCTCGAGGGCGCACGGTTCGTGCACAACGCGCGCGTCATGCTTCAGGCCCTGTCGAGCCCGCCCGGCACACGTGCCACCTCGGGGGGAAACCTGAACCGGGCGTTCGTGGCTCAGATGATGGATCGCATGGCCTGGCGCGAGGGCGAGCGCGAGGTCGTCCGAGCCTTGAACAAGGTCGTGAACGAACACGACGCCCGGGACGTGCATGTTACGAGGGTCGTTCTCGAACTTGCGAAGCTCGTGCGACGCCGAAAGGGCCACTTTGCCGCGACCCGCGCCGGAGTAGAGCTCACCGCCCCGGCGGCCACCGGGCGGCTGGCTGCGAGCCTCTTCCGGACCTTTTTCGGCACCTTCAACCTCGCCTATCTGGACGGCATACCCGAAGACTCGCGGTTGCAGCATGTCGTGCCGCTCACCCTCTGGCGGATCGGCGTCGAGGGGCGGTCGTGGCAATCCCCCGAGGCCCTCGCAGACCATGTGCTGCCCCCCGAGCTGCGACGCGTCGAGTCGTCTGCGCTCCCGGTCGACGTGGGCGCGATGCGCTTCGAACTTCGAATCGTCAACCCGCTCCTCGCGTTCGGGCTGCTCGAAGAGTGGCCCGCGACGAGCGACGGGCGCCTCTCGAGCAGGCACCCCATCGAAGTCCGGGTCACACCGCTCT
>CBFGQV010000364.1:0-3329 GCA_965651045.1 uncultured bacterium | reverse complement strand
AGTTCCTGGAAGACACGGCGCGGGCGCTCCGGACCGAGTATCCGTCGCTCACCGTCACCCCGGCGGTGGCCGACATGAGCCGCCCCTTCGACCTGCCGCCGGAGCTGCCGCGCCCCGCGCTCCACGCGCTGCTCGGCAGCACGCTCGGAAACTTCCTGCCCGGCCCGGCGGCGCGGCTGCTCGCGCGGGTGCGCGGCGGCATGCGCGACGGCGACGCCTTTCTCATGGGCGCCGACCTGAGACCGGGCCCCGGCAAGACCCGCGAGGAACTCGAGGCCGCGTACGACGACCCCGGCGGCGTGACCGCGGCGTTCAACCTGAACATGCTCTCCGTCCTGAACCGCGAGGCGGGCACCGATTTCGACGTCGGCGCCTGGCGCCATCGGGCCCTCTACGACGACGCCGAGGGACGCATCGAGATGCACCTCGTCGCGCGCGAAGCGCAGACGGTCACCGTCCCGGGGCGAGGCACCGTGACGGTGGACCGAAGCGCCTCGGTGCGCACCGAGATCTCGACCAAGTACGATCGCCCGAGCCTCGAAGGCATCTTCGCCGAGGCCGGGCTCGAGCTCGGCGAGTGGGTCACCGACGAGCGTGGACGCTACGCGCTCGTGGTCGGGAGGCGCGTCTGAGCGGGGCAGGTGTCTCGGGCGGTCTCGCGACCGCCGAGGCGCTCCGGGCGCGCGTGGCGAGCCTCTTCCGGCGGTCCGGAGCCGCGGCCCCACTACGCGTCGGGCTCGAGGCCGAGGTGATTCCGGTCGACGCGGCCGGGCGGCCGCTGCCGATCGAGCCGGACGACGCGGCCCCGGAGCGACCGGCCAGCGCGCCGCTGCTCGCGGACGTGGCGCGTGAACAGGGCTGGTGCCCGGCGGTGTCCCCCGCGGGCTCACCCGGGTGGCGGGTGCCGGGCGGTGGCCTTCTTTCGTTCGAGCCCGGCGGCCAGATCGAGTACTCGTCGCCGCCCTTCGACGGCGTGGACCGCCTCGTCGAGCACGTCGAAGCGGTCTTTTCGCGGGTCGACGCGCGCGCCGCCGAGCGGGGCATCGGCTTGCTCGCGCGGGGCATCGACCCCCGCACGCCGTTCGACGAGGCCCCGCTCCGGCTGGCCGCGGAGCGGTATCGCCGCATGTCGGACCACTACGACCGGCGAGGGCCCGCGGGCCGGCGCATGATGCGCCAGACCGCCGCGCTGCACCTGAACGTCGACGTGGGTCCCGACCTGGTCACCGGGTGGGCGGTCGCCAACAAGCTGGCCCCCGCGCTGATCGCGCTCTTCGCCAACTCGCCCGAGGCCGACGGCCGGGAGAGCGGTCACCGCAGCGTTCGCGCCGCGCAGTGGCGTGCGCTCGACCCGTCGCGAACCGGTGTGCGAACACCCGGTGGCGATCCGACCGACCGCCGGGCTGCCGTAGAGGACTACCTGCGTTTCGCAGTCGAGGCCGACGCGTTTCTTCTCGGCCCTCCTGGGTTGGCCGCGAGGCCGTGGCGGGGGTGGCCGGAGGGCTCGCTGACGCTCGCCGACTTCGACGTGCACCTCAGCACGCTCTTTCCTGAGGTGCGCCCGCGCGGCTACCTCGAGCTGCGCTCGGTCGACGCGCTGCCGTTGGCCTGGTACGGCGCCCCCCTTGCGTTGGTCGCGGGTGTTCTGCAGGACCCGGCCACCCGCCTGGACGCACTCGACGCGCTGCCGGAGGTGGACCACGACGCGCTCGTGCGCGCGGGCCGCGAAGGACTCGCCGACGCGGGCGTCCGGCGCTCGGCCGAACTCGCGCTCGATCTGGCCGAGTCGGGGCTGCGACGGGTGGGGGGGGCGGAACGCTCGGCCGAGGTGCTTCGGGACTACCGTGCGCGCTTCGCGGCGCGCGGTCTGGACCACGGCCACGCCGGGGCCACCCTGCTCACGCCCCGCTGACCTCGAGGAGCTCGGACCCCTCGCGGGTGAGCACCGCCGCATGGCCACCCCGCACGGGGCGCCACTCGCACCCGCCATCGAGTGGCTCCGAGGCGAGCACGGTTCCGCCCTGCCGGAAGTCGTCGCTCAGGTAGAGCGAGTTCGCCGGACCCGGCCCCACGACCGCGTTCAGCGCCCAAACCCCGTCGCGCGAGGCGAGGACGAGGGTGAGCAGCGCGCGTTCGGCCGCGTCGAGGCGCTCGCGCACGCGCGCGGCCACCCCGGCCAAGGCAGTCAGCGGATCGGCGCCCCGGTCGAGCTCCTCCAGCGCGAGCAGGAAGAGCGTCTCGCTGTCGCTCACCCCCTCGAGCGACGCGTACCGGCGGTCGGAGAGCTGGCGCCGCAGGCCTCGCATGTGCCGATCCCGAAAGGTCGGCACGGCCCCGTTCAGCACGAACGACCACCCCTCGCGCACGAGCGGAAGCAGGCCGGAGCGATCGACAGGAAGGCCGGGGGTGGTGTTGCGGAGCGCGGCGAGCCCGACGGGCGCGCGGATCGCGCCGAGAACGCCCTCGAGGTCCGGGTCGTACCACACGGGCTCGGCGCGCGCGAGCCGGGCGGGCGCCGCCCCGGGTGCGCTCCACCAGACGACCCCCCACCCGTCGGCGTTGACCGAGCCGCTCCGGAGCTCGCGCGGTGCCCAACTCTGTCGCAGCAGCGGGTGGGTGCCCCCGAACACCAGCGTCGTAAGGGGCTCGGGGGCCCCGACGTAGGCGGTGAGTCGGCACATCAGGCGTCTCGGCCCAGAAGCTCGAGGACCCCGGCGAGGTCGAGGTTCCCGCCCGAGACGACCACCGCGATCGTTCCCTCGGCGGGCAGCTCGAGCCGGTTCGCCAGGAGCGCCCCGACGCCTGCCGCGCCGGCGGGCTCGACCACCTGCTTCTCGCGCTCGAGCAGGTGCTGGAGCCCGGCGACGATCTCGGCATCGGCAAGTCGCACCACCTCGCGTACGTGGTCGCGCACGACGGGGTAGGTGAGCGAGCCCGCCATCGGGGCGCCGAGCCCGTCGGCCACGGTATCGACCCGTTCGAGCCGCACGGGCGCTCCCGCGACGAGGCTCCGGGCCATGGCGTCGGCGCCTTCAGGCTCGACGCCATGGACGGCCACCTGCGGCGCGGCCGCCGCGAGCACGCGCGCGATGCCCGCGATCAGCCCGCCGCCACCGACCGGTACGACCACCGCCCCCAGATCGGGGTGATCTTCGAGAAGCTCCACCGCCACGGTCCCCGCTCCGGCCAGAATGCCCGGATCGTCGAACGGGTGCACGAGCGCGAGCCCCTCCTCGTCGCGAAGCGCCATGCAGCGCTCGAGCGCGCGGAAGACGTCGGACTCGAGCAGGACCCGGCTGCAGAATCGGCGGGAAAGGACCACCGCATGA
>CBFGQV010000363.1:0-3332 GCA_965651045.1 uncultured bacterium | reverse complement strand
ATCGATTCGCCCGCGCCGCGCGTGCCGGTCACCCTCGATCCGACGGTGCTCTCGATCGGCTCGGAGCGCTCCGTCCAGGAGCTCGGGGGGTCGCTCACCTACCGCACGACCGTGTTGCCGGGTTCGGGCGGCGACGGCTTCGAGGTCTTTCTCGACGTGCGACGCGTGGTCGCCGGTACCGGCGACTATACCCGCATCGCGACCCGCGCGAGCTTCGGCGGGCGCTTCATGTGGCGGCTCTGGGGCTCGTAGGGGCTCACCCCGCCAGCATCAGCTCCCGCGCGTGCTCGCGCGACGTTTCGGACTCGGGATCCCCCCCGAGCATGCGCGCGATCTCCCGCACGCGGTCTTCACCGTCGAGGGCGGCCACCGAGGTGGCGGCCATGCCGAGACGGGCCTCCTTCTGAACGAGCAGGTGCGCGCCCGCCCGCGCCGCGAGCTGGGGCAGGTGGGTGATGACGAAGACCTGATGATGCTCGGCGACTCGCCGCAGGGTGCGCGCTACGGCCGTCGCGACGGTGCCGCCGATGCCCGCGTCGATCTCGTCGAACACGAGCGTGGGCACGCGGTCTTCCTGCGCAAGAATCGCCTTGAGGGCGAGCATGATGCGGCTGAGTTCCCCTCCGCTCGCGATGCGCGCCAGCGAGCGCGGCTCGAAGCCGGGGTTCAGCGAGACGCGGTACTCGACCTGCTCGGCTCCCGACGGCCCCGGCTCGTCCTGCGGAATCAGCACGATCTGCACGACGGCGCCCCTCATGCCGAGTTCGGGCAGCAGCGCGGCGACCTCGCCCGCGAGCTTCTCGGCGGCGTCGCGGCGCCGGGTGGTGAGCCGGGCGGCGGCCTTCTCCAGCGCGGTGCGGGCCGCCTGTTCCGCCGCCTCGAGCTCGCGCACGTCGAGCTTCGAGGCTTCGAGTTCGTCCATCTCGGCCCTGAGGCGGCGCCCGGTCTCGATGACGTCGGCCAGCTCGGGGCCGTACTTCCGCTTCAGGCGGAAGAGCACGTCCTGGCGCCGCTGAATCTCTTCGAGGCGGCCCGGGTCGTGCTCGACCCCCGCCGCGTAGTCGCCCGCGCTCCGGCCCGCTTCGACGACCGCGTGGTAGGCCTCGTCGAGCATGCGCGCGAGCGGCGCGAGTTCGGGGTCGACCTTCTCCAGGCGTTGCAGCGTGCTCCGGGCGTCGGCGAGGTGCTCGGAGACGGCCTCGTCGCCGCCGTAGAGCATCTCGTGCACCCGGCCGGTCTCGCCGGCGAGCTCCTGCGCGTGTTCGAGGCGACGGGCCTCGGATCCGAGGGCCGCCTCTTCGTCGGCGTCGAGCTTCGCGCCCTCGATCTCTTCGAGCTGGAAGGTGAGGAAGTCGGCGCGGCTGGCCAGCTCGCGGGCGCGCTCGTCGTGCGCCTCGACCGCCTTCTTCGCGTCGAGCCAGGCCGCGTGCGCGCGCTCGACCTCGGCGACCTCGCCCTCGGCGCCGGCGTAGGCGTCGAGGATCGCGCGCTGCTCGGCCCGGCGGAGCAGCGTCTGATGCTCGTGCTGGCCGTGCAGGTCGACGAGCATGGCGCCGAGGTCGCCCACGGTCGACGCGGTGGCCGGTGAGCCGTTCACCCAGGCGCGGTTCCGCCCCTGCGCGTGCACCTCACGCCGAAGAATGAGGAGCCCTTCTTCGGGCTCCAGCCCCATGCTCTCGAGCCGCGCCAGCACGTCGTCGCGCTCGCCCACGTCGAAGACGCCCTCGATGACGGCGCGCTCGGCCCCGGCCCGCACGTCTTCGGACTGGGCGCGCTCGCCCAGAAGGAGCGAGAGTGCCCCCACGATGATCGACTTGCCCGCCCCCGTCTCGCCCGTGAGGGCGTTGAGCCCCGGCCCGAGGTGCAGGGTCAGGTCGTCGAGAACGGCGTAGTCACGGATCCTCAGTTCGATGAGCATACTTCAACGATACCAACGGTGCCCGATCCGACTCAATGGTTTTCGGGGCGGGCTCGACGGGCAGCGCCGTCTGCGGCGCCGGCCATGCAGCCGTCGTGACGCGCTCGCCGGGCAGCGCCACCTGCGACGCCGACAATGCAGCCATCGGGGCGGTCCCGGGAAACGAGGGCTGCGTTGACGGCGTCATGCGCCGTCTTTGCAGCATTCGGGTTCCGACGGGCCGACCACGGCTGCGTTGACGGCGCCACACGCCGTCTTTGAAGCACTCGAGTTCCGACGGGCCGACGAGGGCTGCGTTGACGGCGCAGGCCCGGGCGCCTACCCGTCGTCCTCCGCCCCCGGCCGCGCGGCCCACTTGAGCTTGCGCCGGAGCGTGCCGAAGAAGGTGGCGCCCGGAAAGCGCACCAGCTCGAGCGGCGCGTCACCCCGACGCACCCGCACCCACTCGCCGTCGGCCAGGCTCCGGCCGTCCTGCCCGTCGACCGTCAGCACGAGCGACGGGTCGTGCTCGAGTGCCAGCACCACGACGGCCTCGGTCGAGGGCACCACGAGGGGCCGCACGGCCAGCGTGAACGGGCAGATCGGCGTGACGGTAAGGCACTCCATGGTGGGCACCACGATCGGCCCGCCGGCGGAAAGGTTGTAGGCCGTCGAGCCGGTCGGCGTCGACACGATCACGCCGTCGCCCGAGAAGCTGCCCACGTCTTCCTCCGCGCCGTCGGCGCCCACGCGGATCTCGAGGCGCGCGACCCGCGCCTGCCCCGCCTTGTGCACCACGATGTCGTTCAGGGCATGGAAGTGCTCGAGCGTCGCCCCGCTCCTCGCGTGCACCTCGGCACAGAGCGTGAACCGGGGCTCGAGCTCGTACTCGCCGGCCATCACGCGGTCGAGTGCCTGCTCGAGTTCGTCGGCCCCGGCCGCGGTCAGAAAGCCCAGGTGCCCCAGGTTGATGCCCAGCAGGGGGATTCCCTTGCCGAGAATGAGACGGCCCGCCCTGAGCAGGGTGCCGTCGCCGCCGAGCGACACCACCAGGTCGGGCAGGTCGTCGCCGGCTCCGTCGCGGCCGCCGCTGTCGTCGTGCCTCGGGTCGCCGGCTCCGTCGCGGCCGCCGCTGTCGTCGTGCCTCGGGTCGTCGTCACCGCTGCGGTCGTCGCCGTCGGTCACGAACGGACGCGCCCCCTCGGGGGCCGACGGAAGCAGGTCCGGCTCGACCCGCAGCTCGAGTCCGAGCGCGTGGGCGGCGGTGCCGAGGCGGGCGAGAATCCCTTCGGCGTCGGGGGCGCCCTCGCGCACCACGACGCCCAGCGACCGCACCCGGCGCCGGCCTCGCGTCACGCCGATTCCCGCGCCGTGCCCTGCAGTCCCGCGGCTTCTGCGAGCGTCCGCGCCCGGGCCGCGATGCCCGGCGCGTCGA
>CBFGQV010000362.1:0-3335 GCA_965651045.1 uncultured bacterium | reverse complement strand
GCCCACGCCGGCGCTCCACCAGTAGCCCGAGGGCTCGTCGCCGATCTGGGCCGCCGCGGGCCGCGCCGCCAGGAGCGCGCCGACCGAGGCGCAGAGCGCGAGAACCGCCAGGGCCCGGTACCGCTGCGTCAGGAGGGTCATACTCCACGCTAGCGACTCGGGCGCGCCCCGCGCCAAGGTTTTGTTCCGGCGCGGCGCGTCGGCCGCCACCTTTCCCACGTTCGGGGGTGTTGTACCGCCGTGTCCACGCCACCCCCCTCGCTCCGCTTCGAAGGTCTCACGCGCCGCTACCGCGAAGGCGAGCGCGAACGCGTCGTGCTCGACGGCGCCGCGGCGAGCCTCGCGCCGGGTGAGTTCGTGGCGCTCCTGGGTCCCTCGGGCAGCGGCAAGTCGACGCTTCTCAACCTCGTGAGCGGCATCGACGGGCCGGACGCCGGGTGGGTCGAGGTCGCGGGCGTGCGCCTGACCGACCTCTCGGAGCGCGACCGGACCCTCTTCCGGCGGCGCCACATCGGGTTCGTCTTCCAGTTCTTCAATCTGCTGCCCACCCTCACCGTGCTCGAGAACCTGCTGCTGCCGATCGAGCTCAAGGGCCGGGTGGCGTCGGACGACGAAGCGCGGGCGCGGGCGCTTCTCGAGCGCGTTGGGCTGGCCGACCGCGCGGGCACCTTCCCGGACCGGCTCTCGGGCGGTGAGCAGCAGCGCATCGCGCTCGCCCGCGCCCTCGTGCACGACCCCGATCTGGTGCTCGCCGACGAGCCCACGGGCAACCTCGACCCCGAGACCGGCGGGCGGGTGGCCGAGCTGCTCGAGTCGCTGGTGCGCGAGCGCGGGCGAACGCTGCTCGCCGTGACGCACTCGCGCGAACTGGCGGCCCGCGCCGACCGGGTGCTCATGATCGAGCACGGGCGGCTGGTCGAGGCCGAGGTCGGCCGGTGAGGTTGCCCCGGCTCCTCCGCCGGGCGTCGCTCCGGTGGGTCGTGCGCCACCCCGGCCAGCTCGCGCTCACGCTCGCGGGGGTCACCATGGGCGTCGCGGTGGTCGTGGCGATCGACCTCGCGATCCAGAGCGCCCGCGAAGCGTTCCGGGTCTCGACCGAGACCGTCGCGGGGCGGGCCACGCACCGCATCGACGGCGGCCCGGCGGGGCTCGAACCCGAGCTCTTCCGCGCGCTTCGGGTCGACCTCGGCATCCGTGACGCGGCCCCGGTGGTCGAGGCCTTCGCGTCGACCGCGCGCCTGCCCGGCACGGCGCTCCGCGTGCTCGGCGTGGATCCGCTTTCCGAGCGACCCTTCCGCCCGTGGGTCGCGGGCGACGCGGCCGAAGGGCTGGACGCCACGGCGCTCACCGCCCGGCCCGGCGCGGTGGTCCTCGCGGCGGCCACGGCCGCCCGCGCGGGTCTCGCCGTCGGCGACACCTTCGACCTCGTGGTCGAGGGGCGGGCCCGGCGCGCCGTGCTCGGCGGCACCCTCGACCCCGACGACGCGCTCGCGCGCCAGGGCCTCGGCGATCTGCTGCTGACCGACATCGCCACCGCCCAGGCCTTCGCGGGGCTCGGCGACCGCGTCACGTCGATCGACCTGATCCTGCCCGACACCGGAGCCGTGGCGCGGGTCGAGGCCGCGCTGCCCGCGGGCGTCTCGCTCGCCCCGGTCGGGGCCCGCGCGGCCGACCTCGAGGGCATGCTCCGCGCCTTCGACCTGAACCTCACGGCGCTCAGCCTGCTCGCGCTCGTCGTCGGCATGTTCCTGATCTACAACGCCATGACCTTCTCGGTCGTGCAGCGCCGCGAGCTGCTCGGACGGCTACGCGCGATGGGGGTGACGCGCCGCGAGGTGACCGCGCTGGTCGGGGGCGAAGCGGCGCTCATGGCGCTGGCCGGTACCGCGGCGGGGCTCGCGCTCGGGGTGCTGCTCGGGCGGGGCCTCGTCTCGCTCGTCACCCGCACGATCAACGATCTGTATTTCGTGCTCGCGGTCGAGGGGCTCCAGGTGCCGCCCGCGGTGCTCGTTCGGGGCGCCCTGCTCGGGGTGGGCGCGACGCTGCTCTCGGCGCTTCCCGCCGTGCGCGAGGCCGCAGGTTCTCCGCCGCGCGCGACGCTCACGCGCTCGGTCGTCGAAGAACGCGTACGGCGCCTGGTGCCCCGCGCGGCGCTCGCCGGGGCGGCGCTCGGCGCGCTCGGCGTAGCCCTGCTGGTGATCCCCTCGCGCTCCGTGGTGCTCGCCTTCGCGGGCCTCTTCGGCATCCTCCTGGGCATCGCGCTCCTCACACCCCTCGCGACCACCGCGCTCGTGCGGGCCGCGACCCCGCTGCTCGCGCGCACGGTGGGCATTCTGGGCACGCTCGCCGCCCGGGGTGTCACGGCGGCGCTCTCGCGCACCGCCCCCGCGGCCGCCGCGCTCGTGGTCGCGGTGGCGGTGACGGTCGGGCTCGGCGTCATGATCCAGTCGTTCAGGGGCACCGTGGTGCGTTGGTTGGACCACACGCTCCAGGCCGACATCTACGTGTCGCCGCCCTCGCCTGTGGCGTCGCGCGCCGAGGGGTCGCTCGACCCCGCGCTCGTGGCCCGCCTGGTCGCGGCGCCCGGGGTCGCGGGCCTCAGCACGTATAGGGGCACCGAACTGGGCACGCGCTACGGCCCGCTCCGGGTGGTCGCGCTCGAACTCGACCCTCGGGGCGAGGCGTCGTTCCGCTTCCTCGACGCGCTCCAGGGGGATTCGCGGGCCGCCTTCCAGGCCTTCCGGTCCGCCGGCGCGGTGCTGGTCTCGGAGCCCTTCGCGTACCGGCACGGGGTCGGGGTGGGCGACACCGTCGAGCTGCCCGCGCCCGGAGCGGGCGGCGGCGCGGCGCGGCTCGCCGTGGCGGGCGTCTTCTCCGACTACGGATCGGACCGCGGCGTGGTCATGATGGACCGCGCCACCTGGCGCCGGCTCTACGACGACGACGGGCGCGTAACCTCGCTGGGCTTCTTTCTGGAGCCCGGGGTCGACGTCGGCGAGGCCGTGCGCGCGTTTCAGGAGCGCGCGGGGCCTGGCGAGGCCGTGGTCATTCGCGCCAACGCGTCGCTCCGGCGGGCGTCGCTCGAGGTGTTCGACCGCACCTTCGCGATCACGGCGGTGCTCCGCGCGCTGGCCTTCGCGGTGGCCTTCATCGGCGTGCTCTCGGCGCTCATGGCGCTTCAACTCGAACGCGGCCGCGAGTTCGGCGTGCTGCGCGCGAACGGTCTCACGCCCGGTCAGGTCTGGACGCTCGTCACGACGCAGACCGGGCTGTTCGGGCTGGTGGCCGGGCTGCTGGCGGTGCCCGCCGGGCTCGCGCTCGCCGGGGGGCTGATG